>DAIUJM010000007.1:0-25987 GCA_036848695.1 Candidatus Saccharimonadota bacterium | reverse complement strand
AATGGTATTACAGCCGGAAATGATAAGTTTCTACCGTTTGGTCTTGGTCCACTTGGCAACGAAACTTACCATCCCAACAAACTTGGTCATGTGCGGTATAAACAATCAATACTTTCAGCCACAAATAATCTTACTAATCCAATGCCCATACCAAACACATCGGTTTCCGAAGCCGACATAAATAGCGTACTGGTTACCGACGGAGTTATTGATAATCAATTACCTACGCCAGTTGCTAGTAGCAGTGTTGCGCCAGAATACACACCTCCTGGAACCAATATATCTAGGACAATCTCTGATGTACCACAATTTCTAAAGCCAGGCTCAACGTTTAGGGTCGAGGTACATTCTGAACCCCAAATAATTGGCGAGGCGACCGCGATTGGCCTACGCGAAATTTCGCTAAATGCGGTTTTGCCTGCAGATATTTCCCCAGGGATACATACCATACATATTATCGGGCAGAATATTAATAACGAACCAGTCGACTTTTACCAAATGATTACAATCGTTGCAAATGAACAAGATTACGACGGTGACGGCATATTAAATACAAACGATACCTGTCAGTATATTGCTCCAGTCGGCGTTGATGTCGACAAAGATGGAATAGACGATGGTTGCGATCCGGAAATAGGCGAACCTCCTGTAGTTGTACCAGACCCACCAGCCCCCGAACCACCAGCACCAGCACCCATTACACCAAAAGAGCGAATCAAACTACTGTTTATTAAAATAATCAAAACAATCTTCAGCTTCCTGTTAACTTTCACGAGGAGGTAGCCGGCCGGGTATTGACAAAGTGTATACCAGGTGTATACTGTAGGTATGAGTAGTTATACAGTAATAAATATTAAAACAGACCCCGAACTGAAGCGGCGTGCCGCAAAGATTGCTGATGAACTAGGGATTAGTATCAGCGCAGTAGTTAATAACGAACTGCGAAGATTTGTAAACGAGCAGTCTGTGGTTTTTGAAAAGGCCGAAGTTCCTAACATGGCAACCCGGCGCGAACTTAGGGATTCAAAAGCGAAAATAGAAGCAGGCGACTACTACAAGTTTGAGGATAACGAAAAGGCATTAGAGTTTCTTGCTCAACAGCTGAAATGAAAGTCGGCTACTCCAAGAATTTTATAAAAAAAGCTCAGAAGCTTCCGCCTAAAGTTCGCCAGCAACTAATCGCCAGAATCGAAGTATTTTCCAAGAACCCATTACACAGTAGCCTCCGAAACCATCAACTCGCCGGTAGGTATAAAGAATATCGAAGCATCAACATAACAGGGGATTACAGAGCCTTGTACACACAAAAGAACGATGAAGTAATTTTCGACCAAGTCGGTACACACAGTCAACTATATGGATAGTTCAAACCCACTTTTGTCATCCTGAACTCGTTTCAGGATCAATGTCTTCAGTATTAGACCCTGAAATAAACATGCCATGGCGACACGCCTTGGTTCAGGATGATGCCCGACCAACCTCAAACTTCCAGCCTCCCAACACCACTTAGTACACTTGATTATGAGTCCCAATATCGATCAGTTCGAATGATTGATCCGTCTCACGATATATCACTCGAATATCTCCGGTTAAAGAAAATGCCCGGAGTCCTAGCTTGTCGCCGTGTAGGGCATGATCAGCAATCGACTCTTTATTGCCTACAACAAGTAAATCTAATCTAATTTGGAGTTTTTGAACCAATCTTGGGTTACTAGAGATCCTACTGCGGAAATTCTTTTTAAACCGTTTAGTTGTCTCAACCTTCTTCATTAGACATTAGGTCTTCCATAAGATCAGAAACGGTCTCAAAGCTCTTTAGGCTCCCGTTTTTCCTAGAAGCCTCGAGCTCTTTTATGTCAGACTCCCACATTTTGATTGAATTGGCGCTGGGTGATCCCCAGTCGTCGCCAAACTCTACTTGTCGGCCATCCGCTTCTGCTTTTGCCCAGAATCGAATATAAGCCTGTGCTGAATCAAAGCCTAACTGCTCAGCTCTTTTCTCTAGTGCATCGCGCACATCTTTATCCATCGGTACTTGAAGTTTGACTGTATTCATAATACTAAAATAGTATCAAAATCGTATAATTATGTCAATACTCTTCAACTTGAACTCGTTATAGGATCACAAACAACAAACTTCTACTTTCCAACTTCAACACCCCAGCCGCCCCCAGTAACCAGTAACTAGTCCCCAGACCCCAGACACTTGTTGTACACATCAAGTGTCTGTTCCGCCATCCTGCGCCAAGAATATTTCTTTACTTGCTCTGAACCCTTTTTAATCAATTCATTCCTTAGCTTATCGTTTGTTAATACTTCGTTTATCTTTTCGGCCATGTCGTTAACATCGAGCGGGTCAAAGTAGTGCGCTGCATCTCCGTTTACATCTGGCAAGCAAGTAGCGTTGCTACTGGCTACGGGCGCACCGTGAGCCATTGCTTCGAGGCTTGGCAGGCCAAAGCCTTCAGAGAGGGAAGGGAAGCAGTAGCAGGCTGTGTTCTCGTAGAGCCATCTTAGATGCCCTTCGCTAACGTAGCCGGTTATGACTATATTTTTAATGCTGTTCTTTTTTGCGTATGCAATGTGGCGTTCAAGTTGATCGTCTTTCTTGCCTACGAGCACTAGCCGAAGTTCAGGGTTGTCTTTTTGAAGCAGAGAAAAAGCATCAATCAATCTACGAAGATTCTTATGCGGTAGAGCGCGACCTACATACATTAAGAATGGCTTGTTGTTTAGCGGCTTGAATTCTTCGGCCGGCACGGTAATCTTATCAGCTGAAAGCAATGTTACTGTGATTTTATCTGGACTAACTCCGGTGTAGTCCACGATGTCATTTTTAACGAACTGCGAATAGGTTAGTAAAGCTTTACTCTTTCTAGCTATAGTGTGAATTACAAACTTGTATACCTGAAGTTTAGTGAAGAACACGAGTGGGTGAGTGTGGGGGTTCCTGAATCTTACCGTAGTAAGATCGTTTGGTGTCGTGACTACTTTGCCCGTATAAAGAATTGGTTGCTGGATCATCGGGAAATGCACAAGGTCTGCTTTCAAACTGCGAATTAGTCGCAAAAAGCCAATTTGCTCTGAAAAGGTGAATTCTTTAAAGTCAGCCCTGAGTTTTGAAAAGTTCTCGGCTTTTGGTTGGTAGGCGTTAAAATCCTTTGAAAACATTAAAATTACAAATTCATGCTCGGTTTCAAGCTGTTCGAGATTTTCAATAAGCTTACGGATATATCTTCCGGTGCTCGTTGAATATTCACGTGCATCAATTGCGATCTTCATTGTTCACAAGTATACCGCATAATCTGTTAAAATAGGATCACGACAGGTTTAAAAGGAGGATTTGGTGGCTAAAAAAGCATTTATCACAGGTCTAGCAGGTCAAGATGCAGGACACTTGGCAAAATTACTTCATGAAAAAGGCTACGAGGTATATGCAACCCTAAGAGGTCAGCTAGAAGCAAGTCACCCTCGGTATCAGGCAATACAAGAAGAGTTTCCGTATGTGAAAATTATACTAGCAGACTCGCTAGATCTTTCCGCGCTTACGCGTGCAATTCAAGAAGTTAAGCCTGACGAAGTATATAACCTGGCTGCAATTAGCCATGTTGGGTATTCTTTTCGCGATCCAATAAATACCGCCGACCTTACAGGAAAAACAGTTTTGTATCTACTCGAAGCTATTCGTCTAGCAGGTTTAGAAAAAACAACAAAATTTTATCAGGCTTCTACCAGTGAAATGTTTGGCGGTTTAGAATATAACCGCCCAGAAACTGGATACACCGAAGAAGCGACATTTCACCCGCGTAGTCCTTATGGCGTTGCAAAACTGTACGGGTACTGGATAACTCGCAACTACCGAGAAAGTTATGATATGTTTGCTGTCAGCGGAATCTTATTTAATCACGAAGGCGAACGTCGTGGTCCTGAATTTGTTACACGTAAAATTAGCAAAGCGGTTGCAAGAATTAAAAATGGCAAACAAGAGTTTCTTGAGCTCGGTAACCTGGATTCAAAACGAGACTGGGGATATGCAGGCGATTACGTAGAGGGCATGTGGCTTATGTTACAGCAAGACACTCCGGAAGATTACGTTCTAGCAACTGGCGAAACACATTCTATTCGCGAGTTTTGCGAACTAGCTTTTAAAGAAGTTGGAATAAACATAGACTGGCAAGGTTCTGGTGTTGATGAGATTGGTGTTGATTCTGAAACCAATAAACCAATCATTAAAATCAACCCCGACTTCTTCCGACCTGCAGAAGTAGATCTACTTCTTGGTGACCCAACTAAGGCAGAAACAGAACTCGGCTGGACGCGTAAGGTTGACTTCCCTGGCCTCGTAAAACTAATGGTTGAGCACGACCTAAAAACAGAATCGTAGCATACCAAGCGGTTTGTAATAAGAAATAGTTTTTAACTGCTAACAATGTCTAGCAGTGTCTGCTCCAATTTGATTTCTGGGACCCAGCCCGTATCTTCACAAAGCCGTGCGGAACTTCCGTAAATTTCAGCTGGATCGGTTGGCCTGACTCTAGACTGGTCAACAATAACTTCTGTAGACGGCTTTTTCAAAACATCTTTTATAAGGTTTACAATCTCTTCACCAGAAGTGCTAGTTCCCGAGCATGCATTATAAATATCATAATTTAGTTCAGGGGTAGTTGCCAGTAGTCGGTATGCGCGGACTATGTCGCGCACATCGGTATAATCACGTTTTGTAGAAATGTTTCCTACGGTAATCACTTCACCTACTTTCAGTTGGTTTACAACATCAGGAACAAGGAATCCTTCAGACTGACCCGGGCCGATGTGATTAAAGGGCCTTACTACTACACAATCAAGCCCCCGGTTTCTGTAATACGCACACTGTTTTTCAACCAGAACCTTGCTAACGGCATAAGGTGAATAATAACCAATCTCAGAATCTTCTGTAAGTGGCATGTTTTGGCTGGGATCATAAATTGCACCACTACTTACTACAACAATTCGTGATTTATTTGTTTGAGTAAGATAGTACTCACACATGTTTGTTACCATCGCACTGTTCAGATTAAGGTAGTCTTGGGGGTTCTCAAAAGACGGGCCTACAGCGGCAAGACCCGCTAAGTGAATTACTGCAGAAACCTCGTCCGTTTTTGGCCACTCTTTTGTCAAATCAATATTTACATATTCGTGCAGTAGTTTTGAGATCTCAGGGTCTGCCGTTGGTTCACGCCCAACCCCGATAACCGAAATGTTATTCCGGGCGATTTCGCGCACAAGGTGTTTGCCAACAAAACCATTAACGCCTGTAATAAGTATTGGAGCGGTTTGTTTAGTCATTGTTTGATATAATAACCTATAATGAACTCCAAAATCCAACGTATTAGCGCGAAGTATCGCTACGCCTCAATACTATTGAAACAACTGGTTATTACTGATTTCAAGTTAAGATATCAAAACTCCGTGCTTGGTTACCTATGGACACTGCTAAGACCACTGGCGCTTTTTCTAACACTCTACATAATATTCGGCAGGTTTTTAAAAGTTGGATCCGATATTCCACACTATTCCGTTTATCTTCTTCTAGGTATTGTTTTTTGGAATTACTTCGTTGAAGTTACAAGTGGCGGGGTGAATGCAATTGTTGGCCGAGGCGACATCTTAAGAAAACTCTCCTTCCCGCGCTATGTAGTGGTACTTTCAGGAACAGCTTCAGCAATAATTAATTTTTCAATCAACATGTTAATAGTTGTATTTTTGATGGTGATAAACCAGGTTCCATTTAGGGTAAATGCCCTGTTGGCGATGGTGCCAATGCTCGAGATGTTTTTACTTGCCCTCAGCCTGTCGTTTCTACTGAGCGCACTATATGTACGCTTCAGAGACATTGGCTACATCTGGGAAGTGTTTTTACAAATAGCTTTTTACGCCACGCCAATATTGTATCCACTAAGCCTAGTTACTGGCCATTCTGAAAAGATTGCTAAATTAATGTTGCTAAACCCCATGGCACAGATTATTCAAGACGCTAGGTCATTCGTGGTTACGGCTGAAACTCAAACTATCACTACACTATATGGTGTATGGTGGGCAAGGTTGATTCCTCTGGCGATTGTACTATTTATTACTGTTGTTTCGTGGAAATACTTTAAATCACGAGCACCGTATTTTGCGGAGGAAATATAAATGGACGATGTAGCCATAAAAGTAGAAAATGTGAGCAAGCGATTTATTTTGCCTCACGAGAGAGCTAACTCGGTAAAGGGTTTGTTTCTAAATCCGTTTAGGTCAAAATTGAAAAATTCTAAAGAAACACAGCACGCACTTAAGGATATTTCTTTCGAGATAAAAAAAGGTGAGTTTTTTGGAATAGTAGGCAGAAACGGAAGCGGCAAAAGTACCTTACTTAAAATACTTGCAGGAATTTACCAGCCAAATTCAGGTAAGATTATTGTTAATGGCAGGCTTGTACCTTTCATTGAACTTGGAGTTGGATTTAACCCCGAACTAACCGGAAGAGAGAACGTGTATCTAAACGGTGCGCTACTGGGTTTTTCTCAAAAAGAGATTGACCGAAAATACTCTAAGATCGTAGAGTTTGCTGAACTTGAACGATTCATGGATCAGCATTTAAAAAACTACTCAAGTGGTATGCAGGTCAGATTGGCTTTTTCTGTAGCGACCATTTTGGCGGAATCTGACATCCTACTAATAGACGAAGTTCTGGCGGTTGGCGACGCGGACTTCCAGCGCAAATGCTTCGATTACTTTAACCTGCTTAAAAAACAACACAAAACGGTCGTGTTTGTTAGTCACGATATGAATGCGGTGCGCCAATTCTGCGATAGAGCAGTGCTTGTGAATGACGGGACTATAGAGCGTTGGGGTTCAACCGAAGAAGTTGCACGCGCCTACACCGAGTTGTTCGTGAGTCAGGATGAGGAAGTTGAGGAACATAAGGGTACTAGATGGGGTGAAGATACAGGCGTAATTAAGAGTATAAAACTAAAACGTACTCTAGAAACCATTACTATAGTAGGTAAACTTAGCTCCACAGTTCCTTATGTCAAACCAATTTTTGGCTACTCAATTAAAAATATCGCCGATCTGAATATCATGGGCGTAAACAACAGGATGCTCAATAAAGTATTGCCTGTTGTAAACCAAGACCCTGTTAATTTCTCTATTACCCTACCCAATATATTATCCGACGGAACGTATTTAGTTGATCTGGCTTTATTAGCCGAAGATGGCTTAACGGTTATCGATTGGTGGTCCGAATCTCTCTCGTTTATCAATAAGAAGCACTACACTTCACCTTATCCAGTAAGTCCTGAAACCGAGATGAGCTTTACCAAAAGGAGCCAAGATGTTTAAGAAAAAAGAGTTGAAATTAACTGATCCAATAGCAGAATTGCTAAAAGTTAATCCGTGGCGCAAAGATGAAAATCAGCGGGTTGCAATGACAATATCATGTCGAGATAGCGACTATATACCAAAAGTTACTGACGCCGGTAGAATAACGAAAGTCGATAGCAGCCGAGTGCAAGTGATGCACAACGGTCTCAAGGTCCTTTCTGGTGGCTACCACGGCAACTGGATGGAAAAGATAATTAAAGACTTAAAGGGACACCATGAACCCCAGGAAGAAAAGCTATTTTACGAAGTCTTAAGACGACTCGATAAAAGCCCAACTATCATCGAATTGGGTAGCTTCTGGTCGTATTATAGCCTGTGGTTGTTGAGTCAGTTTCCGAAAGGCAGGGCAATTGCTTGCGAACCTGACGCCAAGAACCGGAGTATTGGTGAACAGAACGCAAGAATTAATAACTTATCGGATCGTATCACGTTTGTTGACAGCGCCGCAGGAAATAACGACGGACAAACTATTGAGCTTGCAATGGATTCAAACCAATCAAAGACGATCAAAACAACCGTGAGGACAATCGATTCTTTAGTCAGAGAACATAAGTTGCCAAAGGTCGATATTCTACACATGGATGTACAGGGTGCGGAGCTTGGTGCGCTGGAAGGTATGAGAGAAATCATAAAAAACGACAAAGTTAGGTTTGTATTTGTTTCAACCCATCATTATACGTTTTCCCACGATCCACTTACTCATCAAAAGTGTAAGACATTCCTTGAAGAACATGGCGCACATATCGTTGCCTCGCATACTATTGCTGAGTCTTTCAGCGGTGATGGCTTGATTGTTGCCTCTTTTGATAAACGAGATAAAGACTTCGTTGTAGATATTAGTGTGAATCATACAGACAACTCTCTTTTTCGCCCTTTCGAAGAGGACATAGCTCTCATGATCGGCATAGTACATGATGTGCAAAGGGGCAAAATAAAATGATTGACCCAAAAACGGTGAAGAGTTACGCGCAGTACAACGAAGATATTATTCTGCTCGCCTTGCTCCAAGACGTAAAAAAAGGCTTTTATGTTGACGTCGGCGCCAACTATCCAGTCATAGACTCGGTAACTAAGTTGTTTTACGAACGAGGCTGGAGTGGCATAAATATAGAGCCTATTCCGAGATTGCATAAACAGCTTGTAAAAGACCGCCCACGTGATACTAATCTGCAGCTTGGTATTGGTGCTGAAGCGGGGTCTTTAAAATTCTTTGAAAATGTGGAGATTCACGGACACTCGTCATTCAAAAGAAGTGAAGCAGGGGCAAAAAACCAAAACATACGAACACATACAATGAAGGTTGACACTCTGAAAAACGTACTTACAGAGCACGGTGTTAAGGTAATAGACTTCCTTAAGATCGATGTTGAGGGTTTTGAAAAAGAAGTTATTGAAGGTAACGACTGGAAGAAATTTAGACCAAAAGTTATTTGTATCGAGGCCAACCATCGCTCTGAATCATGGCAGAAAACGCTAATAAAAAATCAATATCTACTTTTTATATCTGATGGTCTTAACGAATATTACATAGCAAACGAACTTAAAGATGTGGCCGAGGGTTTTGCAGAGCGTATCGTAAAGCTTCGACATCAATCGCTCGATCAGGCGCAGTTTGAAGCATGGACCAATGATTCAAATTTACTCAGGGAAGTGTCTAGCGCCAACCAAAGGCATGCCGAATTACTTCAAGTATCCAGTGCGGAAAACGAACGTTTAAAGCAGGTCGCCATTCTTTCTCTTAGCGGAAAGAGCCTTCCCAGGAGACTCACCACTAGTATGTACGGTCTCACTGTTGACTGGATAAAGTACGCTTTTAATAAATCTAAGTAATGCTAGAAGAGTTCTTGAAGCCGAGTAGTGTAGCTGTCCCAGCTAAACTTGACTGCCTGTTTTTTGCCAGCTAGAATTACTCTTTCTTTTTGCTCGCCACTCATGGCATATAACTCAAGAATCTTTTCAGCCACGGCTACATAGTCACCGGTTGGGACGAGTAGACCCGCTTTGCCCGCCGCTTCCGGAATAGACGAATTGCTGTAACTGATGACAGGACATGATAGCGACATGGCTTCTACAACAGGCAAGCCAAAGCCTTCGTATAGGGTAGTAAATACAAATGCTAGCGCAGACTGGTACAGGGCGATTTTTTGAGTGTTACTGACGAAACCCAGCGTGAGTATATCTTGCTTGTACGGACTGCCATTAATTGCTTCACGCACCACTACGCTTGGGATGGTATCGCTGGAATTGAATTCATTTCCAGCTAGAACCAGTTGAATGTCTAGACCCCTACCTCTAGCGATATTGAATGCATAGACAACGTCTTGTATGCTTTTTCTACTATCTGTCCCTCCAATATAAAAAATATAGGGTTTCGTAATGCTACCAAGTATCGATTTGTCTGACTCTTCGGCCGGTAGTACTGGCGCGAGTGGAATCGACGCTAGTTTATTTTTGTCGATTCCAAGAATGCCCTGGAAGGTTTGTTTGGTAGATTCGGAAATACAGGCTATGTAGTCTGCTTTCTTAAATACCGAGTAACTAGCCCTATATTTGAATTTATAATAAATGCTACGAACAGCACTTTTTATTTTTGCTCGTTTTCCAGGTGTGTGGCTTAATGCAAATCTAATACTTGGCATGTAGTCATGCTTGTAGATAAGCGGAATAAGATCATAGCCAATTACAATATTGTTGGTCTTACGCCACTTCGGTAAACCAAGTGCAAAATCTGGCTGAATAAATACATCAGGTCTTGCGGACTTTAGTGCACCAAATCGATGGAATATTAGTTTAAGTGCGTTGAGAAGATTCTTCGGTGAGTCAACGACCGTGTTAACAGTAGGTGTGGTGATGATGGTGTAATCAACTGGTGGGTTAATATCCATTTCTTTGATCGGGTTGCTTTTTTCAAAGCAATAAAAGATGTACTCGTTACCATCGGGTAAATGCTCCAACACACTTTTAAGATACATTCCGATACCCCGATTTTGGTGGCCAATTTGCAGTGGTCGAAGGTCAATACAAATTTTTTTCATTCACCGACTTCCATAAATACATCCAGTAATTTTTCTGCCTCTTTTTTCCAAGAGAACTTGTCTACTTGCTTATAACCCTCGCTTACCATGCGTTCACGTAGACCTTTATCTTTCAAGACTTCCTCCATAGCCTTACTGAGCTGCTCGACAGATTCCGCGTCAACCGTCCGTGCGGCGGTTCCAACTGCCTCGGGTAATGATGAATTATTACTTGTAATAGTTGGCACGCCACATGCCATAGCCTCGACTGGCGGGATTCCGAAACCTTCATACAGACTAGGGTAAACGAATAACGTGGCCCCACTGAAGATAGCCGCGCGATCTTCATCGATTACATAATCAGACGGCTGCTGTATGTGATCACCGGCTTTTCTGAGTCTTTCGATTATTTCAAATATTTCACCATCCAACCAGCCCCGAGCGCCCACTAAGAGAAGCGAGTAATCTTTACGTATGGTTGCATCAAGCTTTTCGTAAGCAAGCAAAAGATTTTTTAAATTCTTACGGGGTTCGATATTGCCAACAAATAAAATGTAGTCACCGTAGATACCGTACTTTGCTTTAATCTTGGCAACTTCACTTTCTGGCCATCGAAAAAAAATTGATTGGTCTATGCCTGGGTAAATAATAGGAATATTTTTTTTCGGTATTTTGTAGAAATCAGATATTTCATTTTTGCTATTGGTCGAGATAGTTACAATTTTATCGGACCAGCTGATAGTTTTTTTTACCTGATCGGAGAGAAACTTTTGGTTGCGTGGTTCAACGTACTGAGGGAAGAATTCAAAAGAAAGGTCATATACAACCGAAACAGCTTTAGAAAATAACAGTGGCCAAGCTGTATAGTTTGGAAAAAAATAAACCCTCTTACCAAAAAATAAATCCCATGGTGGCTGCCATCCACGAATTTTCAGGCCATTTGAAATACGAAGCGGAAAGAGGTGACGACGTATTCTGAAATTACGGAATCGATACGTTCTAATTTTATCGACTCGTTTATAATAGACACCAATCTCGATCTTGACGTCATCGCGCGTTTCAATAAGGCTGTCTAGTGCCCTGAGAAGCTCAAGTGTATAGTGTCCGATTCCACTGAAGTGTGCAGCAATCAATACCTCACCATCAACAAATACTTTTAGGTTTTTCTTCGACATCACCCATTATTGTACATTACGGTATATCACGTATACAAACGAAACCACTATTTAATTGACCATTTTGCAATCATATCGGCCGTGTACAAAACCAGATTCCCGTCTTGTTGAACATATATAGCATTAGATTGACTGCCGTATGTTCTTGTAGACCACAGGGGCGTTAATTTACCTGAGTATACAACAAAGTTACCGTCTGGCTGCATTAAAGCAAAAGCACCAGGATTACCATCTGTACCACTAGCCCAAACGGGCTTCATGCTAGCCGTGTACAAAACCAGATTCCCGTCATGCTGCATTATAAGCTGGTATTGTCGGTCTGCTGATCCAAGCCACTGCCCAGGTTGTAATGCAGAAAGACCAGTCCGTAGATGCGTGTTGATGTAGGAAAGACCATCTGGATTACCGATCGTATAGCTTACCCATGCTGGCAGTCCGCTAGTTCGATAAAGTACTAAGTTACCGTCAGTCTGAATAACAAAATATGTACCAGGATTACCATCTGTACCACTAGCCCAAACGGGCTTCATGCTAGCCGTGTACAAAACCAGATTCCCGTCATGCTGCATTACAAGCTTTGTGGCACCGCTGCCGGATGTGTTGGTTGACCATGTGGGCATGAAGTTTGAATAAATTACTAAGTTGCCGTCTTTTTGTAGATACAACAGACTTTGCCTGTCTGATGAAAGCAGATACGATCCAATGTTTAGAGTCATGCCAGGATCTAGACGACTATTCGTTACCGAAGGAGAGGCACTTACAACAGCATTTATTGGTTGTTGTAGACCCGGGTCGTTTAGCCATGTTTTACCGTCTGCCACAAGATTGAAGTACTCTCTATAGCTACCGGGTGTGAGTGGTGTTGAAATGGTGAAATCAAAAGTAGCATTCTCCCCAGGTAGAACGGTTTGCTCGTTCATACTAGCGGGCCGTTGTGGTGCTAGCCAGCTGGTGTCATAGAATTTACTTATACTATCGTTGGGTCTTGAGGTTCCGACCCTCATGAAGTTTTTTTCCCAAGTCATATAGCCTGAATTGCGGGCATATATTCTTATGTAAATTTTACCCCCCGGTGTGGTTGTTGCAGTTCCTGTGAGTTTCTTGGTGCGGCTGGGATCTGAAAATGCCTCTTGGTTTAGGTAGGTCCATGCAAATGGGGCGACACTTGAGCGTGTTGTTCCAAACCAATCTGTGTACATTCTCCAGAAGTTACGATTTCCGTAGGCAGAACAGCCGTCGCCGCTACCGTATAGATTATTAAGGGCTGCCTGGTTGGGTTGATAAGGAGTGTAAATGTAGAGCCCGGCAGTAGCGTCATTTTCAATGTACACATTACTACTTCCACACCCAATACTAGGGTTGAACTGCACTGCATTATTTTGACGTGCTTTATAACGGTATGAGTTGGGGTTAGCACGATACACCTTGTACTGCCTTGCCGCTCGATACACCTGGTTAAAGTAGCCGGCGTATTGGCTGTCGCAGGGTGCGGTGTCCGGGCAAGCAAACCCAGTTGCTTTTTGGTATTGATTTGACCACGGCCATTCGTCGGTAATTAATGATTGTTCTTTTTGAAGCAGAACTAATAATACTCTGCTACCAACACCACATGCTTGCGAAACATCCTTAATTATCTGGGCGGCAGATTTTGCCCCGGCGCCAATTGCACCACAATAGGCGTCTGCGCTGTATCCGGGAATACTCTGGGAGTAGTCCTTAAGGCAGGTATAAGGAGCGGGGTAGCCTTGACTAGCGCCATATTGAGCTCGTGTACCACCACCAAACTCAGATGTTTTCGTTCCCCAGGTATCACAAACAGGTACTTTGCTATTTAAAAATGCCTGTATTTCACCCGCCGACATGTCATTGCCGCTATAAAAAAGGTTGTCATCAATAATATTACCCGCTCGCCAGTCAGAGGAACTGGCTGCAATAGCTTGATGTGATCCGAACAAAATGAGGGCAGCAAGCACCACAAAGAATACGGATGATAAAGTTTTTGTTTTTTTCATAATTTTACCCATAGCCTAATTAATTTCCACTTCTAAATTAGTACTTGCTTTTTGGTTGTCTTGGAAGAAGGTAACGTCAAGACTCCATATGCCGATTTTGTCAAATCTTACTTCTTGAATTGAGGTGCTACATTTTTGCATACCATCTTCACTCACGCTGGTCGATTCTTCAACAACAGGCTTTGAGTCGGTGGCTGTAAACGTGAAAACACACTTACCCGTTTCGGACACCCCATCTACTAGGACGCTACTTGTGACAGATCCGTTAGCCTGATTGAATGCAGCATCACTTAGTGTGATAGTTTGGCTGACGGGCACTTGCTGCGAGGTAACTGTGCTGGTTTTTTGATTAGACTTACTTTCTGGTTGATTAGAAGCTGATGAATCTCGGGTTTTTTCAGATACAAGCGTCGGATCTGCGATGTTTTTATCTACCTCTTCCGGTCGCAAGTAACCGTATCCAACATAAGATGCCAACACAAGAACGGCTAAAAAAATACCAATAAATATAAATAAACGCCTGTGGCCAGGTTTTTCATATTTTTGTCTAAGTTTGAATGTTGAATTTTTCATTTTTTATATCTATTAGACCTTTAGAAATTGTAACACAAAGGTCAAATGTTCCCAAGGTACCGCTTGTGTTAACGCTGAAGCCGCCAACTCAACCATGAGGGGGAGAGTTTTGGTGCGTACTCCAAGATGTATTCTGTGTTGTATGATTCTGGAATAATAAAATCAGCGTCCGGATTTAAGAATGCTCTGTCGGCGAATATATATGAACCATTGATGCGCCACCCCTGTTCAACGTTCATATTTAGTTTTATGTGTCCAGGCGCGATTCTACTAAGGACAACCTTGTTGGGTGACCAGTATGTAACGTCTGCATTGTCGCTTAAAACAAAGTCGCAAGACTTGTCAGAGTTAAAGCCACATCTTTTAGTTCCGATTACCTTATCGAGTGTGTTGATGATTGAATCATCGGCGTAGACCTGACCAATATTCTTGCTGGTGGAGTAAAAGTAGGAGGCATCAATATTATTTGTCGATACGTGTCTATCTAAAGATTTGTTGTCGTATTGCTCAATTACTGTGTATGCCTTCTGCGGTTTTTCAATTATCACCTGGTGCTGACCGTGTATTCGTGGCGGGCCGTACATATAGAAGAGCTCAGCACATGAAAGTGACAAGAGGACAGTAATAGCAAGGCTCCTCTTTTTCTCGCGTGCAATAACTAATAAGACAAACAAAATAGTAAATATAATCCACCTTGAAGATACTCGAAACTCTGAGAACCCGGGCAGGGCGGTTATGGCGCTGTACGGACTGAAACGAGAGTAGCTACCTAGCGCAATAATAAAAAAGAAGACGGCAAGGGCTGAGAATATGAAACAAAGGAAGTGCCGTTGTTCAAGATGTATCGCCTTACTGTTGCTAATATTCTTTGTTACATATATAAAGGCACTCAAGACTAGTATCGCTAGCACTATTGTGGCTCCCATACCGATGTATCCACTGTACTCACCCCAGCTCCACTGTAGTGAGGGTGCGGGTAAGATGGTCCCTATAGGCAAGAAGAGCGCCTTGAGCATAGTCATAGCCGTCGGTGCAGTCTCATGGTAAATGCCAGCAGGTCTCTGATTTTGCAGCACAAAGTAGACTGTGGTTACGATGCGATATGAAGCAAGAATCAAGAAGAGAGCACTGGTTTTTAAACCAAAGAGCATAATACCTTTTACGCGACTCCATGATTTCGCCAATATCTCCTTGCACAACAGTAGAACAAAGATAATAACAGCGAACAGCGCCGACATAAGAAAACCATAGTGAATAGAGCTGAGTGCCATCAGAGAGAGAGTGCCACCAAGACCCACCCAGGCATATCGTCTCCGCCAGTTGAGTAGAAGAAGGAGAACCGCAGGTAATAGAAAGAATAATGAGAACGTAAAATGATGTGCACCGTGACTAGAAAAGAATCCGCAGGCGATCCATATAAATGCAATGAGAAGAGACTTAACTCTGTCTGTTGCAACTCTTCTGCAGAGCAGATACATACTCCAGTAGCCTGCGATTGCCGTGAACACAAATGCCAACTTAATGCCATATACAGCACCAAAGATAAGCACAAGTAGAGATTGAATGCTGATTAGTCCAAATTGAGGGTTGGCATACAGGGGTACGCCACCAGACATCCATGGGTTCCAAAGTGGAAACTGGTGATAATCAATCAGAGATGTCCTAAAGGACTCATACAGCTGTGCATAATAGTCAAAGTCTCCGGGTGGTAGGTTGTCGCCAGTGAAGACATACTGCCAGAAAAATAGCAGTATAAGGCCGTTAGCAACGGAAAATATTACTATCTCGGTTCTGTGCTCCTTGACAACAGAGACAAGACTCTTCATTGAGTGCTTTGAATTGCGGCTTGTGGCAAAGATAAGTTTTTGGTAGATAAAAAAGTTCCAGACGGTTACACATACAAGGGCTAGTGTTCGGCTGAAGAACAGCATCTTCTCCGGGAATATGGACACAACTGCGATCGTAAACATGTAATTAAATAAGATCAGTGATGCATATATAAAGAATTGTTTCGATATCACAGTCACTTTTTTATCTAAATTCTTGAAAGAAAGTATTTTTTGCAATACGAACGATGTAAATATACTAACCCAAAATGCAATAGCAGTAGCTAGTGTTGCGGATAACCCAACAAATTTATGCAGACAAAACAAGATGGTTAGTTCAAGAATGTATGCCAGGCCACCTACTAGTAGGTATCGCACGTGCTGCTTGGAGAGGTATTTTTTTAACATACTGTTAGATATTGTACAATAAAGTGAAAGTAACTAAAGGAAATACTCACCTTGAAGAAAATAATTATTACCTTACCGTGCTACAACGAGGAAGATACGCTGCAGAAACTGGCGGACGAGCTATCGAAGGTGCGAAGTAAAATTTCTAAGCAATACGCCATAGATGTGTTGTTTATTAACGATGGTAGCACTGATAAAACACAGAAGATAATCGAGTCGCTCGCGAAGAAAAATGACTTTTTATTTTATCGAGAATTCGCTGCAAATGCGGGACATCAAGCAGCGCTGAGGGCAGGCATCGAGGCTGGAATAAATTATGACGCAGTTATCATGATGGACGCGGATTTGCAGCACCCACCTGAATATATATCAACCATGCTCGAAATATGGAATAAGCAAAGTGTCAATATTGTACAAATGATACGAGACGATACAAGGCAAGAAGCGGGCACGGTAAAATACATTACATCCAAGGGCTACTACTGGTTCATCAACAAACTATCAGGTCTTAATTTGGAGTATGGGGCTTCTGATTTCCGTCTTATTGATCAGGTAGTTACCAAAGAAGTAGTTGGTAGCACAGAAAAAGATCTCTTTTTAAGGGGCTACTTCTCGTGGATCAAGGCCTCGCGAGTTACTGTGCCATATAAACCAGCACAGCGATTTGCCGGTTCAAGTAAATATACATTCAAGAAGATGCTTCAATTTGCGGGCAAGGGAATTCTGCAGTTTAGCGAAAAACCATTACGACTTGCTGTTGGACTCGGCATTATTATGGCACTGCTCTCACTTCTATACGGTATTTTTCTAATTGTCAGTTACTTAATCGGGGACTACGCAGTAAGTGGGTGGACATCGCTTATGTCAGTGTTGTTGTTTTGTTTTGGCGTAAACTTTATAGTTCTGGGGTTGATTGGTATTTATCTTTCGCATGCAATTGCAATTGGTAAAAAGCGACCACAATATATAATTGCCACAGAAAAGTTATCAAAAGACTGAATATTGCAAAAATTAGCTTTGTGATATTCTGTAACAGTATAAATTGTCTGCATTAATAAAAGCGAGGGTTATTTTGGTAGAAAAAAAAGCAACTAATAAGGTCAAAGAGTCGCGGCGAATTTGTATTGCCTGTGATTCTAAAAAATTCACAAACTACGGCGAACAGCTTGTTAAGTGCACAGGCTGTGGGCTTGTTGTTGCTAAAGAGATACCCACTTTTGCAGAGCTTCAGAAACTTTACGAGGAAGAGTACTTCTTTGGAATGGAGTATTCTGACTATAAAGCAGATAGACCAGCGTTAGAAAAGAACTTTAGGACGAGAATCAATCATCTTAAAAAGTACTTGCAGCCAAAATCAAAAGTGTTAGAGATTGGCTGTGCATACGGATATTTCTTAAACATGATTAAAGAGGATGTTTCATGGCACAAGGGTTATGATGTAAGCAAAGAGGGTATCGATTACGCTGTTAAAGAGCTAAGTGTCAACGCTACGGCAGGAGATTTTTTGGACGACAAAAGTATTAAAAACAACTCTCTTGATCTAGTTTGTATGTGGGATGTAATGGAACATTTTGGCGAACCTCAAAAACATGTTGAAAAAGCTGCTAAACTTTTGAAAAAAGGTGGCGCAATGTGTTTTACAACCGGCGACGTCGGGGCTTTTGTGGCACGCACGAGAGGTGATAAGTGGCGCATGGTACATCCACCTACACACATCTATTATTTCAACGTCGAAGGCGCAACTAAGCTGTTGAAAAAACATGGCCTTAAGGTTGTGTCTGTAAAATACAGAGCTACACATAGGAATGCCGGTTCTGTGTTGCAACAGCTGGTTGTGAACAAAAAGGCTAAAAATAAATCAGCAAAAACATTGGAGCTTGGACATAAACTAGCTACTAAGACAGGCTTAGATAAATTGAATTTTCCGCTTAACCTATATGATGTGATGGAAGTTACTGCCGTTAAAGAATAGTTAGTACCCGCCAGGATTGTGAGATTGCCAACGCCATGAGTCTTCACAAGCCTCTTGAATAGACCTCGTTGCCCTCCATCCCAGTTCGTCAGCAGCCTTTATTGGGCTCGCATAGCATGAGGCGACGTCTCCCTCGCGGCGTTCCATAATTTCGTAGGGGATAAATTTACCCGACGCTGTTTCAAAAGCTGAAATCAATTCAAGTACTGAAGTACCCTTTCCAGTGCCAAGATTATAGGCGTGGGTGCCGGGCTTCGTTTTCATTAGTGCGGCAATATGCCCGTTTGCAAGATCCACAACATGAATATAATCTCTAATTCCAGTTCCATCTGGTGTATCGTAATCGTTGCCAAAAACCTTCAACTTATTAAGCTTACCAACGGCTACTTGAGAAATGTAAGGTAGTAGATTATTTGGTATACCACTTGGATTCTCTCCAATTAGTCCACTTTCATGAGCGCCTATTGGGTTGAAGTATCGCAGTAGAGTTATGCTCAGACTACGATCAGAATTTGCGATATCTTTTAATATTTTTTCAATAATATACTTTGTTTGACCATATGGATTAGTAATTCCGACACCTGTTTGGCTTGTTTCGTGAATCGGTAGTTCTTTGGGTGTTCCGTATACAGTAGCCGATGAGCTAAAAACTAATTTCTTAACACCAAATTTTTTCATGACATCGCATAAAATCAGAGTCGACTCAAGGTTATTGCGGTAGTACAGTAACGGGTTTGACACTGATTCACCAACAGACTTGAGTCCTGCAAAGTGAATTACGGCATCGAGCTTGTGATCACTAAAAATTTGATTAAGCGTTACTTCATTTTGCACATCAGATTCTATAAACCGTATCTTTTTATTTGTAATTTTTTCAACTCGTTTTAACGACTCAGAGCTACTATTGGAAAGATTGTCAATTACCACAACCTCATGATCTTGTTGCAAGAGCTCCAGTACGGTGTGTGAACCTATGTACCCAGCGCCACCCGTGACTAAAATATTCATATATACATATTAGCATCTAGGCAGGGGGTTAAAGAAACAACAGGTAGATGGTATCATGTAACTGATGATAGTAGTAATTATAGCAGGAGGGTCTGGGACAAGGCTGTGGCCGCTTTCAACGCCGGAATATCCTAAGCATCTTTTGAATATTGCGGGCGAAAGGTCTTTGCTTCAAAATACATTCGAAAGAGTTAAGCAATTAACTACTGTTGATAAAATTTATATTTCTACTGAAGCTAGTCACTCAGAACACGTGATTGATCAATTGCCCGAGCTTGAGAAAGTACAAATTATAGTAGAGCCAGCCCGGCGAGATACAATGCCGTGTATTTTGAACGCGGTGCAATATGTTAGCACCCGTCATGGTGAAGACGAGCCGATTGCTTCTATACACGCAGATCATCACATCCGCGACGTCGAAGGTTTTGTGCAAGGCATTAAAGTTGCGGCCGAGGTTTCTAAAAAGCACCAACGGATTACACTACTTGGTGTTGAGCCAACCCATCCAGATGTAAAATACGGCTACATCAACAAAGGAAATATTTTTGACAGAGAAGATTTCGTATACGAGATCGATAGCTTTAAAGAAAAACCAGAATATGCTGTAGCGAAAGAATATTTCGAGAGCGGTGAATATTTGTGGAATATGGGATATTTTGTAGCACCGTTTACGGTGTTCAAGCAAAAGATTGTCGAACATGCTGATTTACATTGGAAGGAGCAGCTTGAGCGTTTAGAACGGGCAGGATCCTGCGAAGAACGAGATGCTACTTACCTTGATTTTGAAAAAGCACCAATTGACATTGCCCTAATGGAAAAAGTTCCAGATCTGCTTGTTATGCCTGGCGCGTTTGATTGGATCGATGTTGGTTCGTTTGACGACGTTCATAAAGTCAGCTCTCAAGATGAAGAGGGCAACGCGTTAATGGGCGAAAACATTCATGTACTGGACGGACAGCAGATCTATGTACGTAATGATGATGCCAGTAAGCCCATAGCGGTCATTGGTATGGATAACGTGGTTGTGATCAATACTAAACACGGCGTATTAGTAATGCGCACCGACCAATCGCAAAAAGTAAAAGAAATTGCTAATAAACTAAAGGAGCAGTAGTTTTGAAAAAGTTAATCACTTTTGATTTAGACGATACACTTGCGGTAACTAAATCACCAATGTCTGACCAAATGGGCGTACTGCTGGTTCAGCTGCTTGAAAAATACGAGGTCTGTATTATTTCTGGCGGTAAGTTTGAGCAGTTTCAAATGCAAGTGGTGGATCGGCTCGAGGCTAACCATCTACTGCTCCGTAAATTGCATCTTATGCCAACATGTGGAACTCGTTATTACCGCTACGATGAGATTGAAGAAAAGTGGCAACAGCAGTATGCAGAGGATTTAAGTAAAGAGCAAAAAGAAAACGTAATCAAAATTCTTGAAGAGGAAGCTAAAACTATAGGCTTATGGCGCGAAAAAACTTGGGGTCCTATTATAGAAGACCGTGGAAGCCAGATCACCTATTCTGCACTTGGTCAGCAAGCACCTCCAGAAGAGAAGTACAAATGGGCTGAAGAGTTTGCTGAAGAAAAGAAAGCATTCCGTGAAAAGGTTGCTGCTCGGGCACTAGATCTCGAAGTTCGTCTTGGTGGATCAACATCACTTGATATTACGAGACCGGGTATAGATAAAGCTTATGGAATGCAAAAGTTGATTGATGAACTGGAAATATCTAAAGACGACGTTTTGTTTGTCGGCGATAAGCTCGAAGAGGGTGGCAATGACTACCCGGTTAAGGCTATGGGGATTGACTGCATCGCGGTCGAGAAATGGGAAGATACAGCACTTGTTATTGAAGCACTTGTAAAACTAGCGTAGAAGAAGTATCGATTAGAAGAATGTGGACACTTAATACGAATTTTAGTTGCTAGAATGGTCTATAATAGTTTTGTGGGCAAGATATTGAATAATAAATTGTACAAAAATGTAAACACTAATAAAAGACTAGCGCTCATAATTACGGTAGCATTTTTACTCGCCGGCCTGTTAGGCCTTTATATTCAAGATAAATATTCAAATAAAGTAATCATTACGACCAACATAATTAATGATGCCGGTGCTGGCGAGATAAAGTCTGGGAAGAACCTGGCCGGATCTACGGGTAAGCTTTCTACAGACAAAACACTTTTATTTGAATCGAAGGTGATAGATACAAAATCAACAACAGCAAATGCCGCCTATATCACATGGGATCAAACTAATTCCGATACCGACATACATCACCATCAAGACACTCGGATAGAGGCTAGGGTTTTCAATGGTGAGAAGTGGTCTTTGTGGTTAGACGCCACCTCTAATCCAGACGAACGGCCAGATGATGCCCCGGAGTATCAACGATCTGGCTTTATAGTCGGCGATAATATGCAAAAGATCCAATACCGCTTAAATATAAGCGCATTTAATGGAATTTCGCCAGAAGTGGACTCGAGCAGTATAAAAATTGAAACCATTGACGCTAGCAGGGGTCCTTCCTTGTCGCAAGAAACGGCATGGCAAAAGCTGAAAGGCGTACTGGAATTTGACAACAAGGCCCTTGCTCGCCGTAGTGGCCCGCCAATCAATAGTCGGTTAGTATGGGGCAGCCCTGAGGCATATGGCTCACCGCGATGGGAGCCTGAATACCGTCCTTTGAGTCGTGTAGTTGTTCATCATACTGCAGTAGTTCCAGGATCTGATTCATCTGCAGCCGTAAGGGCGATTTGGCAGTATCACGCTAACACCCTGGGTTGGGGTGACATAGGGTACAATTATTTGGTAGATCAATCTGGCAATATATTCCAAGGCAGATTTTTTGATGGCAACTATGCTGAAGCTAATAATGTTGATGTAGTGGGAGGCCATACTTATGGAAATAATTATGGCACTACTGGTATATCAGCCTTAGGCGATTTTACTCAAGGACACCCTACTTCTGGACTCATACATAGTATAGGTGAGACAGCAGCTTATAAACTTGGTGCATATGGCTTAAACCCTGCGGGTGGTGAAACACATGGTGGCAATCTACTCGGTCATCGTGACTTGGGTCAAACTGCTTGTCCTGGCGAAAACCTATACTCGCAACTGTCGACTATCCGTGCGGTATCCAGTGCACTCTTTCCACGGTATAGCGTTCCGCAGTATGCTTGGCAATATGTTAATCAATACGCATACAGCGACGAAGCTAGGCAGAATCCTATTGACCCCAATAAGGTAAAGCTAGTTTCGGGTCAGAAGCTGTACATAACTTTGCTGGCGAAAAATACAGGGTCAAAAACATGGTATCCAGACGGAGACAACCCCGTGAGGCTCGGTACATCAAATCCGAATGATAGGTCAAGTATATTTTGTGATCCAGATACATGGCTTAGCTGTGGTAGAGTCGGTAGCGTCACAGAGGAGGTGGAGCCTGGCCAGGTGGCAACCTTTAACTACATTGTAGAGGCACCAGATAATATGACACATGCCGAATTGGTAAGACGCGAATACCTTAATATTGTTGTAGAGGGCGTGACATGGATGAACGACCCGGGTTATTACTGGAAGTTCATCGTCAACAAGCCTTATGAGTGGCAATATATTAATCAGCTATCATATCTGGATCCCGCGCACACTCAGCCCATAGATCTCAACATTACTTCCATTGATCCAGGACAAGTCGTTCATTTAGTTGTAATCGCAAAAAACACAGGGTCAAAAACATGGTATCCAGACGGAGACAACCCCGTAAGACTAGGTGCTTCTAGCCCGCAAGACAGAACGAGCATATTCTGCGATCAATCAACATGGTTAAGTTGTGGAAGGGTTAGTAATATCGCTGAGCAAGTGGCGCCCGGCGAGGAGGGAAAATTTGAATTTACCATTGTTGCACCCACAAATATCTCGGGTTCACCAAGACACTTTAAGGAGTATTTCGGCATACTCTCAGAAGGTTTCGTTTGGTTTAATGACCCCGGAATGTATTGGAATATTTATGTAAACTCAATCGACTAGACTGGTACCGACTGCATAGCGGTCGAGAAATGGCAAGATACCACACTGGTCATTGAGACGCTCGTTAAAGTTGTTTAGCCTTATACAGAGCCCAGGCGGCAAGTAGGCTGTAGTTTACAATATCTCCATTTGCAATCATTCCGTCTATTTCTTCCGGGGTGAACCAGTGTATTTCAAATTCCTCTTCAATATCTGCTTTGCTTTGACAAGAAGCAAGGTTGGTTGCAGTAAACAAATATGTCTTGCCTGCACTTCGGCGATTGTTATAGTAAAACCAGCCAGTCTCCTTCAGGTTGCCTGTTAATCCAACTTCCTCTTGTAGTTCACGGTGTGCTCCTTGTTCTGGTGACTCACCTTTTTCTATTCCGCCTCCCGGAAGTTGGTAGAGCCATTCATTCATTGGGTAGCTATACTCTTTTTGTATTAGAATTTTTCCATCTTCGCGAATCACAATTACTATAGCCGCATCATTTACAGTCCCAAAGTGAACATAGGATGTTTTGTGGCCAGAAGGTAGCTCGACTTCATCTTCGAATACATTAAGCCGTGGATGCTCTAGTATTTGTTTGCTTTTAAGTTTTTTCCAGTTTTTCATATGCTAGTCTCGGGCAGTCATTTTCTGAGAAATAAAGTGTGTAATGTTTTTATGGAATGTTTCGGTTGAGAAAGTTTCAGCGTGGGCGGAGATTTTTTCTGGACTGTACTTACTTGCATCAAAGTTTTTCAGTACTTCGGCTAGGGCTTCAGGGGTTTGCTGGGTGAAGAATTCTCCGGTTGTGCCGGGAATAACGTAATCTAGGGCGCCACCAGCTTTTAGGGCAATAACGGGCGTGCCGGCGGCCATTGCTTCTACTGGGGTAATGCCAAAGTCGTCTTCGTTGGGGAATATGAAGGCCTGGGCTGATTGAAAGTATTTAGCAATTTCTGAATCGGATACATTGGTTTTAAAGTTGATTGTTGGACCGGCAAGTCTTTTTAACTTTTTATGTTCTGGACCGTTGCCGATAACAGTCAGCGGAAGTTCTGCCAGGGTGCACGCTGCCACGGCAAGATCTATGCGTTTGTAGGGGGTTTGACGGCCGGCGATTACAAAGCCGGTACGATTTTCCATTTTCCATTTTCCATTTTCCATTTTGTGGGCGAAGCGTTTTGTGTCGACAGGTGGGTGGATTACGGTTGATTCACGGTTGTAGATTTGTTCAATACGGTCTTTCACGCAATTGGAATTAGCAATTATATATTTAGGGCGTTGAGCGGCGCGGTAATCCCAGCGCTGTCGCGATTCTATTAAAAGTTTAAGTCCAATTCTGGCAATGGGGTCAAAAATTCCGAAGCCAGGGTTTTGTAGATATTCATAGTAGCGCACCCAGTAGTAATGGGTTGGTGAATGGCAGTAGTTAATATGAAGTGCACTGGGTCGGATGTTTTTTATGCCTTTTGCTTCGGCGCCAGAGCTTGAGATTATGATGTCGTAGTCGCGAAGGTTGACTCCTTCGAACCACCATTCTCGTAAAATTGGCAAAAACTTGTAAAGCTTAGAAAGCGGGAATCTCTGCATATAACTGGTTCGAATATCAGCATTTTTGAACTGCTGGCGAGACTTTTTGTTGCAGTACGAAGTATATATTGGTGCTTTGGGGTAGAGCTTATGTAGTTCATATACCACCCGCTCGGCGCCGCCACCAACAAGCCAGTCGTGAACTATCGCCACCTTCGGCTGCGATTGTTCATTTTGCACTTTAGATTTAGTATTTTGTATTTGAGACATTTTCATCTTGCATCTTCATTGTATTGGTTGCTTTCTGTAGTATCAAGTAGAGTTCTCTAGCCTCTGTGGACAAGTGGGACAGATCTTCATGAGTAATCAGTTCTTTCAGTACCTTGAGCCAGTAGACGGTTTCGGCAGCCTCTTTTTTACAGATGTACATTTTATTTTTAAAATCAGCCCTTGAGCTACCATTGTTTGCTTCGGCATAGTTTGCACCTACACTGGTGGCAGAACGAATAATCTGAATAATTAAGGGCTTCAAAGTTGGGCTAGAGCTGTGCTTTCCAAGCGTCTTTACAACACTTACACTAAACCGTATCGTTCGTTCCTCTAGTTGATGCTTCATTTCGGTCGAGTTCATGTATATAAAATATCAAACATATAACTTTTTACCTACCTGACTGTTATTTGTATAAAAATATTATGACAAACAGCTTTAAATACAAAATACAGAAATATAAAATATAAAATCATTGTAGCGCTTAGGACTTGTGTAGTTAATAAATTACTGATATTGTTAAAAGTAGGTTAATAAAAAGAAAAAAATGAAAAAATATACAAAAATTATCATCCTGTTTGTTTCGCTATTTGGCATGGGTATGCTTTTTTCTTCGGGCACGGCGCATGCAGCCGTGGTCACTTGGGATGGTGGGTCAGTAGTTAGCCACGACTGGAGTGAGGCAGACAACTGGGACGGTGACGCCGTACCGGTTAACGGCGATGACATTGTATTAAACTGTGTTGGAGGCTGGAGCTGCGCATCATCTGTAGATATGGACCTAACAGTAAACAGTATCCACT
>DAIUJM010000006.1:2003-32750 GCA_036848695.1 Candidatus Saccharimonadota bacterium | reverse complement strand
CACGCACTCGTACCAGTACGCGATTTTCAGGATTCATAGTAGTTTCCCAGAGTTGGTCGGCATCCATTTCACCAAGACCCTTGTAGCGCTGAATACTTGCACCAAGCTGTTTGGCTCTTTGCTGGTCTTCATTAATAGCCTCGCTTTCAACATCGACACCAGTCGCCTCTGCAAGATTCTTGGCTTTGTCGGCCTTCTTTTGAGCTATCTCGTCCAAAATACGCTCTTTATCTTCATCAGTATAGGCATAATGCTTTGTTTTACCCGTGGTAATTGCATAAAGCGGTGGCTGAGCCATAAATAGGTGTCCACCTTCTATAACGTCGCGCATGTGCCGGAAGAAAAAGGTCAAAAGAAGTGTACTAATGTGCGAACCATCAACGTCAGCATCGGTCATAATCACTATTCGATGATATCTAAGTTTTGCAATATCAAATTGTTCGCCGAACCCGACACCAATAGCGGTAATAAGGTTCTTGATTTCATTATTAGCAAACATTTTATCAAGTCGAGCTCGTTCAACGTTCAAAACCTTACCCCTTAGTGGCAAAATCGCCTGGGTTTTACTGTCGCGACCACTCTTGGCAGAGCCACCGGCTGAATCTCCCTCTACTATGTAAAGCTCTGATTCTTTTGGATCTTTGCTTGAGCAATCGGCTAGCTTGCCTGGCAGTGAGGTACTATCTAGCGCACCTTTTCGAATAACGTTGTCTCGAGCAGCGCGAGCAGCAGCGCGAGCGCGAGCTGAAAGAATAGCCTTACCGACTATTTTTTTAGCCACTGCAGGATTTTCTTCAAGATAATACGCCAGCCATTCATTCATAACCTGCTCGACGTAACCGCGAACCTCTGGGTTTCCTAGTTTATTCTTTGTCTGGCCTTCAAATTGTGGATCTGGTAGTTTTACCAAAATTACAGCCGTGAGACCTTCTCGACAGTCTTCTCCGGAAAGGTTTTCTTCTTTTTCTTTCAGAAGACTGTTCTTGCGCGCATAGTCATTAATTACACGCGTAAGCGCAGCACGGAAACCTGTTAAATGTGTACCGCCATCTGGGTTAACAACGTTGTTTGCAAATGTTTTAATTGTTTCAACGTAGCTTTCGGTGTACTGCAGGGCAATCTCCACCATACTGTCATCAACCTGTCGCTCAATATAAAAAATATCGTCTCCAACAGGTTCTTTCCCGTGGTTTAAGTGCCGAACGTAAGATTGAATGCCACCTTCAAAATAAAATGCGTAGCGATCACCCGTCCGCTCATCTGAAAGAGTCGCCCGGACACCTTTTGTTAGGTAGCACTGGTGTCGAAGGTATTCTAGTACCCATTTGTAATCAAAAACAACGGTTTCTTTAAATATTTCTGCATCAGCATAAAAAGTAATGCTCGTGCCCCGAGGTCGATCTGTTTTACCGACTTTTTGAAGATCGCCCTGTGGAACGCCACGATGAAATTCTAACCGGTATAGGTATCCGTCGTGAACAACCTCGGCAATAAATCTAGTAGACAGTGCGTTAACAACACTCGAACCAACACCGTGCAAACCTGAAGATACTTTATAACCACCGCCGCCAAACTTACCACCGGCATGGAGAATAGTTAGAACAGTCTCTAGAGTACTTCTACCTGTTTTAGGGTGAATATCTACTGGAATACCACGTCCGTCATCTGTAATAGTAACACCGCCATCGGCCAGCAACTTTATATCTACAAAGGTTGCATGTCCGGCAATGGCCTCATCAATACAGTTGTCGGCTATTTCTTTAATCAGGTGGTGTACGCCGTCGTAACCAGTACTACCAATATACATACCCGGTCGCTTACGAACTGGCTCAAGACCCTCGAGCACCTGAATTTGGCTGGCATCATATGCCGAAGCTTTTTGTTTGCTCACTACTATTACCCTCTCTCCCACGTTTTTACTTCGCCTTGCAGTATAGCAATATTAAAAAATGTATTCAACCACTTGCACTTTAATAATGCTTGTGGTTCAATCATATGCAAGTGGTGTTTATATAAAAAACAAAAGGTCAAAAAAATGTTTCGAAAACTCGTTTCTAATTTACCGTTCAGTCCTTCGCTGATACATCAGTTAAGTTACTACACCAAGCGCCTCAAAAAAGAGCAAGTAACTCGTAAAATTGGGCTTGTTTTTACTGCACTGACCATTATAGTGCAGTCGCTCACGGTATTTGTGCCAGCAAAACCAACGCTAGCCGCTAGTAATAACGACATTATCTACGGTGGTGGAAACCTACAAGCTACAAAAGACACTTATGTAAAAGGGTGCGATAGCAAAGGAAGATGCGATATTAAGCAAATTTTTCACGCCTACGGGATAGACGGATGGGGTTTAGCCAGCGCCAAGGTTGAAACAATATATTCAAGCGCGGCTAATAACTACTGGTCAATTGGCCGAGCACCACGCGGTTACGGCGGTGAAGTAGCACGTCAGATATCTGGTGGTCCAACTGTTTACTCTCGCACCCTGCATGGTTGGTCAGCAAACCGTAACTGGAATGCTATCCGCGTTGAAACTGGTCAAGGAACGCGTTGGATTTTGACAGAATGTGGGAATATAGTTACTAAAGAAAGTCAGCCGGTAACACCTGTGAAACCACCGGACATGAAAATGGAAAAAACTGTTAGTAAATCTCAAGTGAAAAAAGGTGAAAAATTCTTCTTTACACTTAAAGCAACCAACGTTGGTGGTAGCACAGCAAAGAGTGTACTCCTCTACGACAACTCAGTTGCGCATCTTGAGCTTCAGCCCGACGGCCTTGGTTCTGACCCGCTCAAACACGTCATGCGCTGGGAAACAAGCAAGCGCTTCGATATCGGACCTGGCCAAAGCTACACCTACAAAATATATGCCATAGCGCGAAAATCGGGAGTAACATTAAAAAATACTGCCTGCGCCGACTTCTTCGATGTTAATGTATACAACAACTGCGCCACAGCAACAGTAACTGTTATAGAATCCTGCCCCCTTCCAGGTAAAGAGAATCTTCCAATTAATGACCCTGCGTGTAAAAGCAACCCTTCTATATCTGTAAATAAGACGAGTGATAAAAAAGAACTAAAACTTGGTGAGACATTTGTCTATACCTTAAGTGTCACAAATAAGGGAGATGTTGATCTGACTGAGACCGCCTTTATAGATACAGCACCAGCTGAACTTGAATTTATTGAAGTCAAAGAACCTGGTACTACAACCTTTAGGGCCGCTACTGACAAAAGAAAGTACACCAGCAAAGTATTTTCTCTTGGCAAAGGCAAGACCGTTACTGCACAGGTTAAGGCGAAAGTTATAAAAACAACTACGTCTCAAATTAAAAACACGGTGTGCGTAATTGCCACTAACCCCCCGAACACCACAACTGGAGCCTGTGCTGATACAAATATTACCACTAAAATAACTAGTGTTGAGATGTGTACTATTCCCGGCAAAACTCACCTGCCTAAGAACGACCCAGGATGTAGAACAGATGTGGAGATGTGCCCGATACCTGGCAAAACCCACTTAACCAAAAATGATCCTAACTGTAAGATCGAGCCTAATGAAAAATGCCCTATTCCCGGCAAAACTCACCTTGACTTGGACGATCCTAACTGTAAAGAAGATGTTGAGATGTGTACTATTCCCGGCAAAACTCACCTGCCTAAGAACGACCCAGGATGTAAAGAAGACCTTTGCCCATACAACCCAAGTCTCGCAAAGAATGATCCAAAGTGCCAGCCATGCCCAATTGAAGGGAAAACCAACCTTTGGATAAACGACCCTGCCTGCAAACCATGTGACGAAACAAAAATAACTGACGACAAAAAGGATATCAGTTGTCTAGAACTTCATAAGTCAGCTAGAAACATTACCCAAAACATTACAAATGCTAACGGTACGCGTGCAAACACTGGCGATACTATAGAATACACACTCTCGGTACGAAACTTTAGTAAAGAAACCCGCAAAGGCTTCGTGATTGAAGAAAACATGGAAGATGTACTCGAATACGCAGATATCATTGATGCCAGTGGCGCCACCTTCACTACTAACCCAGTGAAGCTACTCTCGTGGAAGCCGGTTGATATTAGGCCTGGTGAAACCATCAAGCGTACCGTTCTGATAAAAGTTAAGAGCACGCTTCCACTAACACCTGCCTCAAGCTCTGACCCACTTTCGAATGACATGAAGATGGTCAACGTATATGGAGACATGGTGCAGATTAAACTCCCTGATCACCCAATAAAAACTATCGAACAAACGGTTAAATTCTTGCCTAAAACTGGTCTTGGCGCCAACGTTATTGTCAGCACTGTATTGATTATGACAGCAACCTACTTTTATTACAGAAGTCGCCTCATGGTTCGAGAACTTGGATTAGTACGTCAACAATTTAACTACGGAGCTGGAGTATAGCCATGAGCGAACGATACCCTGTCAATCACGAAAACAATGCCGAAACACACGCAAACAAACAAGAGCTCGCGAAGCACCACGAACGTCTTGCTGAACATCACGAAAAAGAAGCTACGCAGAGTCATGAAAAAGGCATACGTACACAAGAAGCACTTCGTGAAGTGCATGAACAAGCTATATCTGGCAAGGAATTTCAAAAACCTCAGTCAGAGCATAGACAACCCGAGCCAGCAAACACCAAAGAAGCAAAGGTGCGTAGTTTCAATACGACCATGCATCACGTACGCAATAACCTTTCTCGCCCCGAAAGAACGTTTAGTAAGTTCATTCATAAGCCACTAGTTGAAAAAACCAGTGAAGTTGTTGGCGCTACCGTTGCCCGCCCCTCTGGCATGGCTGGCGCGACCATTGCAGCCTTTATAGGACTTCTTTCGGTATACGGTGTAGCCCGATTTGCTGGTTTTGAACTGTCTGGTTCAGAAATACCACTCTTACTAGCTATCGGCTTCGTAGCCGGTCTTATATTTGAATGGCTTTATAAATCAGCTCAATCACTCTTTGGTCGTCGCTAGACTGCTAAACAATTCTGAGTTCATTTTCACATATAATTAAGCTCGACTAAGTTGTATCCTACAGACGCCCCGAACGTTAGCGCGTGTGCCTACAGAGTCTCTTCGTCGTCTTTGGAATGATGAATCAAACCGTGCCGGTCAATAGCGATCTCTCCAGAAGTTAGCTGACTCTCTTGAATAGCTTCATTGACGGCCAGGCCCTGTTCAGTCTGAGTACTCTTGTTGGCCTGGTTATTTAAGTTAACCACAAGCTCTTCAACGGGTTTTTGGTCACCACTGGCTATAGCTGAAAAGGCGTCGTGAGCAGCGCGCTGATCGTCTTTCTTGTTGGAGGCCAATGGCGTATGAACAGGTTGGACTGCTGGGAGGTTGGAAGCAGGCATGACACCAGGCTGTTTTTCGAAGGTAGGCTTAGAAATCGGCGTCAGCTCAGGCTTCGCCATTCCCTGGGTAGGCGGTACCGAATTTAGAGCGGGCTTCTGAGCCATCTCCTGACGGCGTTTAGCGAGCCATTCATCTAAAAATGAAGAGGAACCCGGAGCTACGGCCGTGGCCGGTCTTGAAGGCCCAGGAAACGCCCCAGGTGCTTGCCCTGCAGCCGGTAAGCCACCGCCCCGAGGCTGGCCAAATGCTGGACGAGGTGGCTCAATAGTCTTCATTCTTTCAAAGATCTCTTTTTCAACTACTGCCTTTGGTCGACCGAATTTTGCCGCTGAAAGTCGTTTTACCGCCTGGGTGAGACGTGGGTTAGGTTTACCCATAGGTGGAAGCGAATTCATACTGAACGGCTGTGTTGGCGTACCGTTCATAAGCATCTGAACTGCCCAGCTATAGTTCGGCATCTTAGTAAGATCTTCTGAATCAAAGACTGGCGAGAAGTACTTCACTAAGAAATCGGCGTCGTTTGCGCCAGTACGCGAACTAATAACCGTACCGACGTTTCCAAAAACCGCATCACGAATTTCATCGGTAAGTTGACCTACAAATTGATTACCTACCACTAGACTAAGACGGTACTTTCGAGCTTCTGAAAGAATGTCTGAGAAAGTCTCGGTAGAAAAGTTCTGAAACTCATCTACAAATACTGTGAAGTCTTTTCGTTCGCTTTCAGGAATATTCGCTCGCCCCATAGCAGCAGCATAGAACTTCATCACAAAAATCATACCAAGAAGCTTAGCGTTGAGCTCACCAGTTTTGCCCTTGCTCAAGTTGACTATCAGTATTTTGCCATCATCCATGATCTGTCGTAGGTCAAAACCACTCTTGGTTTGACCAATAATGTTTCGCATCATCTCGTTACTTAAGAAGGCGCCGAACTTACTTACGAACCAACTCTTAACCTCTCCGAATTCATTAGATCGTTCAGACCCAGGCATTTCTTTCAGCCAGAAATCTAGTACTGTCTGATCGGTAACGTACTTAAGCTTCTGATTAACGTAATTCTTGTCATTAAACAATTTTGGTATATCAACAAACGTTCCGCCGTCTGGACCAGCCATAATAGTAAGTGCGGCGTTTCTAAAAAGGTGTTCGTAGCGAGGACCAATAATACCCTGACGTTGTGGATCATACAACTTGTACAACATATTGATCGCTTCTTGTATCAAGAAATCCCTTTGTTCAGGAAGCTGGTATTCAAATAGGTTCAGGCCAACCGGATAGTCCATTTCCCCTGGCGCAAAATAAATAACGTCTTCTGTTCGCTCAGCCGGAACCATACCAAGTAGTTCCTCAGCAGCATCACCGTGTGGATCAATGTAGGCAAAGCCTTTACCGTCCAACATATCTTGCAAAGCAAGATTAACCATAAGATTAGTTTTACCTGTACCAGTTTGACCGATGATGTACATATGTCTACGGCGGTCATTTTCGGTAAGTCGAATCTCTTTTTGAGTGCCCCTGAAGACGTTGTAGCCAAGTAGTAGACCATGTTCAGGAACATTCGACGGACCATCAACCTGTTTTGAAGCTTGCCTCTGCAACTGTGATGTAGGAGTATGCTTTTGATCTGGAAAATGAAATAACGTTGCAAGTTCTACACTATTTAGAATGTTCTGGTTAATCTCTGGTGGGAAGAATCTAAATATAAATGATGTAACAAAGTTTTCAATAACTTTAGCCGGCACAAAGCGGAAGCCGTTTCTACCAGGTGCATCAAACAGTGCAAAGGCCGAAACAACATTACTTAAAATAGCCTGCGAGCGAGCTGCAGTATTAGAAGATGACACTACCCTGATGAGTACTTCGTATCCTGGGTGACGCGTCTTTTCTTCTATTGAATCAACTTTAGCTTGTTCCAGTGTGGAAAGCTGTTTATCTTCTGGTTTAACTTCCTTGATTTCAGGTGGTTTCCAAAGCGCTTCACCCAACCCTCTCATACTTAAACTGGCTGCCCCACCTTTTTTACCCTTATCTTTTTTGATTTTGCTAGAAAGTGAGAGTGAGTTTTTAATCCACTTCTGATTAGCTGGTCTTAGAAGAATTTGAATTCCAACACCGTCTTCTTTAGTAAGACTTGCCATCGAATTCAAAATTGACTGCATAGCATCGTTCTTTGAATCTTGAAACGTTGCTATAGGATTTGCGTAGTGTTGCTTTAAAACCAGTTCGCCCCCGATGGTGCCGGTGATTTTGCCTACTTGGCTGAACATATTATGTTCTTCAACTTCTTCAAGACGAGCGTTCGGGTAGGCGCTCGTGATCGCTTGTTCAACCACGGAAACCAATGTAACAGGTACGGCCGTGTAATAATTTACAACACCCTTTGAGGCAATTATTTCAAATGCTATGTGTCGTTGTCCGTAAAAGTTACTTCTGAAACCCTTGGTAGCTGTGCTTGCTATAATGTTATACAACACTTGAGCCTTAGAAATAGTTTCTTCGCTCACATCTCGTGCATCACGCCCCCCACCTTCGATATCATCGCTTATAGGAGGTAAATGAATAAGCAATGGTACCATCTTGAGTCCACGTTCATAATTCTTCGCTTCGCGCAGTATGCGCCGATAATAAAAGTAGATCCCGCCGCCAATGCATGAACCTACCGCTAGAAAAATTATGAGTATTGAAATAATTTGCATGATATCACTCTGCCAATTTAATCTGTTTGTTGTAACGCTTCATCAGATAGTCTGCTTGCAGCTTACTAACTTGCTGCTCTTGAGCATGTGGATCTTCTTTTGTAGAACTGACTATTTTCTTAGCCTTGTCTACCCATTCTTTCTCAATCACATCAACATCATCAGCAACTAAGGGGGTGGCGGGATCTGCCAAGGGAACCTTGGTGGCAACAGATGGCTGACCTATAACGGGGGCAGGTTGCGATGTTGCTACAGGTACCGGTTGAATAGGTTGAGTTACCGGCCTCATCTCTCCTGCGCGCTCTGGAGCAGATGGAGAGATTTCATGATTTACAGGTATACCAAGCTCGCCCTGTGGCTGTGGCCGTGAAGAGGGGTTACTTTCGGGCTGACTTGGCATTGGTAACATAGGTTCCATATCTTATCTACAAGTATACCAAAAAATAAGCACCATGACATGCTAGAATCGGCGTAAAATGTAGAAGTTCAACACCACCTCAAAGACTGCGACTAAAACCACATCGATAAGCCGCAGCTGACCAAGAGTCTGAAGTCCAAGTAAAAAAACAACCCCGAACGATAAAACTGTGGCACTATACAAAATACGATACCAGGACCGCTGGTTTCCAGACCTCAACAAATATCCAACCATCTGTATTAGCAAAAAAAAGCACGAAAGAAGCAAAACGAATACTGCCGCCAAGAACGCCAGTACCAACCGGGGTCCTCCCTGACCAGGATCGCTTGTTACTAGAAGCCATAGTAACGCTGCAATGCTGATTAATGCACCCCATATAGGTACCACTGCAAGATGCAATTTGCGCCGTTCGACGTCGTCAGATTGTTTAACAGAATCATCCATACCCCTATTGAAGCAAAAAAAGACCAAACAAAAAAGCTAGAGTGGATAAAACCGCCAACTTTATAACTTTTGTAGCGCTTATCACTCTAGCCGTGACTGACCGCTCTCTAAAAAGAGAGCGCTATCGCCGCATATTGCGGCTGATTAAATTGTGGAAGGTGCTGCCCTGAGGCTGAATTAAGCATATCAGTCTTTTTTTATAAACACAAGCATAATACACAGTCTTATTTACAACGTATACCTGTTGGATTACTCAATTTAATGTTGTTATTGTTACATTTTTTATTGAAATATATCGTTTATTTTTACAACAAAGCTAAATTTTTCCCATATACTCGAGTAAATATTGTCGTCATGATGGCTCTAACCTAGTACTAAATCACGAATAACGTGATGTACCAGGCCTTAATGTTCTAATATCACCGAGTGACGATTTTTAGCACTGACCTGCATGGATATAGACTAATAGTGCTTTGCAATTTCGTTAATTCGATAGAATACATTTTTATATACAGACCTGCCCCGCAAAACGTTCACTCCGCCTGCGGACTGTACCATAAAGAATAATTTGGCTGTTACTTCATGTTTCCTAAAACCAGCAGACCCCGACTGACATGTATTCAATATTGGCTTGCTTTCGGTACTTTGTAATGTTGGTTAAGTCACGATATTATTCATGTCATTTGAATGCCAATACATTTTGCTTGAAAAATGCCGCGAAAACCTCGAATCTGCCAACAAAACTAAAAAAGTGTTCGGTTGATTTTTTATGTGTTCGACATACATAGTGATGCTGTGGAAAACTTCATGCAATTTTATGTATATTTTGTGTTGACATAAGCTTTTCAAGGCCCTATTATGATAGTGGCACTTGAATAAAAAAAGTGCTCAAAACAAAAAGATAAACCCTTGAAACAACGGCTACTCGCAGGCCGTTGTTTTCTTTGTACAACCTGTTATTATTGCAGTATTATATAAGTCAGAGGGGTGGGAATGACAACTGCAAAAGTATACTCGGCGGCGCACATAGGGTTCGATGGCAGATTAATAGAAATTGAATGTGACACAACTAAAGGCTTACCTGGAATAATCATTGTTGGACTTGCCAACAAGGCGATCGACGAAGCTAAAGAGCGAATGCGCAGCAGTATAAAGAACAGCGAACTCAGCATGCCTCGTAAGCGGATCACACTGAACCTTGCGCCAGCTGATTTACCTAAAGACGGCTCAAGCTACGACCTTCCTATGGCGGTCGCAGTACTAGCAGCAAGTGGTCAGATAAAAACTGACCTTCTGAAGGATTCTCTTTTTGTGGGTGAGCTTTCTCTAGATGGCAGTCTCCGCCCTATACGAGGAGTCATAACTCATACCGAAGTAGCAAAAACTCAGAAATTTAAGCGCATCTTTGTACCAAAAGAAAATGGCGCACAAGCGTCACTAGTTGAAGGTGTAGACATCATCCCAGTATCTAGCCTTGTTGAACTCTGTCACCTACTCAACAAGCCTGAGTCACTAAATCCGCTGGGCCCAACAAACATAGAAAACCAGGTACGAAATAAAGATGCAGTTGATTTTACCGATATCTACGGTCAGGAACATGCCAAGCGAGCGCTTGAGATTGCCGTAGCCGGACACCACAACATTCTACTGAATGGGCCACCAGGTGCAGGCAAAACAATGATGGCACGCGCTATTCTTTCTATAATGCCGGCCCCTTCCAAAGAAGAAGTAATAGCAATTACAAAACTACATAGCTTAGCCGGAGAGCTAACCGCAGAAGTGCGAACCACACGACCCCTGAGATCCCCACACCATACATCAAGCAGTATTGCACTAATAGGTGGGGGTCGTAATCCTAAGCCGGGAGAAATAAGTCTGTCGCACAAGGGAGTGCTTTTTCTAGACGAACTACCCGAATATAGCCGATCTTGCCTTGAGTCACTGCGACAACCACTAGAAGATCGACACGTAACCATCGCCCGTGCACAAGATACCGTAACGTTTCCAGCTGATTTTATGCTGGTCGCTACGCAAAACCCCTGCCCTTGCGGCTACTACCTAGATACCGACCATAACTGCACCTGTACACCTCATCAAATTAACCAATACAACAAAAAGATCTCCGGGCCCCTTCTTGATCGTATTGATCTGGTGGTACCCGTACAAAAGGTTGCTCACAAACACCTCTTGCCTACCGAACAAAGCAACACAGAAAGTGAAAGTGCACAAATCTTGAAGAGAGTGCTCCGGGCTCGCGTTCGGCAGGCAGAACGTTTTGAATCGCCCTCACGAGTTAATGCTCATATGACTAACCGAGAGATCACCGCAAAAGCCAAACTTCCTCTAGAAGTAAAAACCTTTCTAGAGGCGGCTGCAGAAAAATTAGCACTCTCCGCACGAAGCTACATGAAGGTTATTCGGGTTGCCCGGACTATTGCCGACCTCGCCGATGAAGATGTTATTACGATCGCCCATATGAGCGAAGCCCTGCAATATCGCCCCCGTTGACCTCTGGAATGGCTTATGCTACACTGTTGTTAAATAAAGTTCGTAGTATATAAATTTTTAGGAGAACCAACCATAGCTAAGCCACCCCAGACCCGCATGAATCACGCGATTCGCGCCAATGAACTGAGAATTATAGACGAAAATGGCGATCAAGCTGGAGTTATGACACGTAGCGAAGCTTTGCAACGAGCCGAACTAGCCGGATTAGATCTTGTTGAAGTTTCTCCAAACGCCAACCCCCCTGTTGCTCGCATTGTCGACTGGGGTAAATATAACTACCAAAAGACCAAACAGCAGCAGAAACAGAAGAAGCTTACAAAAGCAGTTGATTTAAAGCAGATAAGAATAGGTATGAGAATTGGCGACAATGACCTCGATATTAAGGTTAACAGGGCTCGCAAGTTCCTAGAGGCTGGTCATAAGGTCAAAGTTATGTTACTCTATAGGGGTAGAGAAAATGCCCACAAAGAATTGGGCTTCACGCTATTTGAGCGTATCACTCAAAAACTCGAGGATATTGCAGCAGTTGATCAACCTGCTCAGCTCAATGGGCGTAATTTAACGATTACCTATAGGAGAAATTCGAATGCCAAAAATTAAGACCCACAGCGGTACCGCAAAGCGCGTAAAAAAGTCTGCCTCTGGCAAGCTTATTCGCGAACGAGCCTATACCGGCCACATGTTGTCTAAAAAAAGTGCTAGCCGAAAGCGCAACAACGCACGAGCACACGGCGTTAGCAGTAGTGATTTTAATAATGTAAAACGAGCGCTCGGCGCTTAACCACCAGGTAGTATAAGGAGAACCCATGCGAGTTAAACGAGGTGTAACAAGTCACCAACGACACAAGAAAGTACTAAAGCAAACCAAGGGTATGCAGCATGCACGACGCAGCTCAATAAAGCTAGCGCGTCAAGGTGTTATACGCTCACTACAGTATGCCTACCGTGATCGTCGTAACAAAAAACGTGATTTTCGAGCACTCTGGATCACCCGTATCAATGCGGCTGTTCGTGAACATGGCGTAACTTATAGTACTTTCATGAGTAGCCTCAAGAACCACAAGATTGAACTCGATCGTAAAATCTTGAGCGAACTTGCAGTCAATGAACCAGCTGCAATCAAAGAACTAGTAAAAATTACCAACAAGTAGCTCCAAAAAGCTATAAAACTAAAAAAACCTCTCGTAATGAGAGGTTTTTTTAGTTACCAGACCACCGATAAGCCGGGTTCTGTCGAGAACGATCATCTATCTAGTCCTATTGTCACCAACAGGATCAAGCGGCTTTTGCGACATAACCACGGCGGACCGCCTTAATGTGATTACGTCTCCTTGCAGCAGGCAGGGTTTACCTCTCTTCCGTGTTACCACGGCCGACTGTGAGCTCTTACCTCACTCGTTTCACCTTTTCCCCGAAGGGTAGTTTCGTTTCTGTGGCACTTTCCCTAGGGTTGCCCCCGGTTGCCGTTAGCAACTGCCATCGTCCTATGCTGCCCGGACTTTCCTCTTAAAGTACATTAAACTCCAAGTGACCGTTTAGCGATCTGGTACCAACAAGTATATCAGAGAATGTTACCGAGAGCTGGAATGTTGATCTAGAATTTCATTTACCTTGCCATCAGCCGCCACATTTTCTTCCCTAGGGATGTGTGTAAAGCGAACACTGGCAAAGTGCTTCATCAACTCACGAATCTCTTGATTTATAGGCCATAATTCGCGGTTTTTAACCTTATACAGGCCATTTAGTTGGTTTACAACAAGAAGGCTGTCTATATTGAATAAAATTGTGTCATCAGCCCCAGCTATTCGAGCAGCCGCCTTCAATGCCAATGCCACGGCTGTATATTCAGCTTGATTATTGGTGGTAATCCCTATATAAGCACCGTCCGCTGCTATAATTTTTCCATGAGCATCACGAATTACAAAAGCCGAAGCTGACGGCCCAGGATTACCCCTGGAACCACCGTCAGTATTGATTGTTAACGTTGTTTTAGAAACATCAGTTGTTGCTTGATCTTCCCCGAGGTAGCGTTCTAGTACCGTTCGAGCATCGGTTGCAAGTTTACTATCTAAACTTTGTTGTTTATCTACCCAAACGCACTCATCATAATTGCTCGCAAGGGTTATTTGCTGAGATTCATCAAGCGATACCTCAAAAACAGAGCGAACATACGGACCACTACTGTCTACATGAGCTAGACTACAGTAATACATTGGATTTTTTACTTTTACGCCTAGCTCACTTTCTAGCTTTCTTCCAAGTGCATGCTCGAGTGTTTCGCCAAGCTCTACCCTACCTCCGGGCAACTCAAGATAGCCGGGCAAAAATCGGTCTGAATTTGATCGACGTACCAGAAGTACCTGCTGATCTGCATTATGGATAAGTCCGTTTACGAATAGTGTTTGTTTGAGTATTTCGTTCATATCTAGGTAAAGTTTATCGTGTACAAGTAGAAAATACCACCAGTATACCTGTATTCCAGGTTTGGTCAGGGTAAGAGGACTTGAACCTCCGGTCTCCGGACCCCCAGCCCGGCGCTTTAGCCAACTAAGCTATACCCTGGTGGCATCGTTAAAAGTGTCTCCGGATCGGCTGATTTGACCTGGGAAAACCAGGTGGGTGTACTCACGTATCGCCCACGGGCGATACAAATATTGCACTCCCCTTTGAAAAATATTCAGGAAATCAGCCGTATTACCCGAAGACTCTTTTATTATACCAACTTAACGGGATCTATCACCCCTTGACCTGGGGGCAAAAAAACAGTAGTATAGATCATTGAAACTATCAACAAAATAATTATGTGATTTATAAGGTGATTTTATGGCAGGCAAATGTGAACTAACTGGCAAAGGCAAGCAATTTGGCAATAATGTCAGCTTTTCTATGCGACACACCAAAAAAGTATGGAAGCCCAATCTTCAAAAAAAGACATTTGAGCTTGACGGCAAAAAAGTAACTATGAAGATTAGTACCCAGGCAATTCGTACACTCAAGAAAAAAGGCATTCTTTAATTAGAATTTAGGGCCTGGAAGTTTGATTAAAAATAAGCAGCTTAGGCTGCTTATTTTTAATCTCTTAGCCGTTACGATTTTTTAATAAGCTGAATCGTCAACTGTTCTGGCAAAGATTTAATCTTGAGTTTTTCAACAACTTCTTCAGCCACTGGTGCGCCAAGTTCTTTTACAAAAAGCTCCGTAGCACCTTGAGGGACTTCATATTTGAGGCCATCATCGCTACTATGAACAGGAATAACCATTTTTGGTTCAATAGCCCGAACAACAGTTGCGGCACCAACCGCATCAAGGGTGTATCCACTGCCACCTACTGGGACAACCACGATATCAACCATACCAATTGATTCAAGTTGTTCTTCGCTTAATTTAGCATCAATATTTCCTACAATTAAGATTGAAACGTCTGGGTTTGAAACCCGGTAGACCGTTGCACTCTTATCTCCGGTTGAGGCGGTGTGAGGCTGTGCTGCAATTCCGGCAACTGAGCAGTCTTCAAATTCGTACTCGCCCGGACCATCTACCACAAAAAGCTCACCGTCAGTCGGAACATATAGTGACTGGGTAGCAAGGGCAATGGTTGCCTTCTTCAAATCTGGTTTGATTTCAGCTATATCACTCTGGGGGTCAACCACAATAACTGATTTTTTTGTTGTGATACGCAGACAGTTTGCGCCATGATACTGTAATTCCATAATTCTCTCCTATTTACTCCCTAGAAACTGTTTGACCAGTCCGCTTTCATCTACAAGCACACGGTGCTTGCTTGTGAGAGCCGTGATAATAAAACGGTCTTTGATATCGAGTCGATATTTTAGCTCGCTCTCCGGCATCACAGTGTAGCGAACTGCTGCACCCTCTTCAAGCTCTACGGCCTTCATAAGTTTTTCAAGTTTTTGCTTATTACTTGATCCAACTAAAATTAGATCTATTTCAGAACCTTCTTGTCCGACCAAAATACCGGTAGCAATTATAACGTCAAAAGATCCCACCGCTTGTAATCGCTTAAGTAAATCACCCTGTGAAGCTCGTGAAACGTCTTGCTGGGGAATCTCAACCGAAAAGATTGATTGTAGTGCCTTAAAATGTTTATAGCCTTGGTTCACTTCGTAGTACAGTTTATTGTTCACACTGTCTGACTTAATAATACCGATTCCGAGTAGATTGGAAAGTTCCCGGCGAACTGAGTTAATTTGTTCGTCAATTTTACGAGTTAATTCGCGTACGTAAAACGACCTCCCTGGATTAGCCAAAAAGAGTTGTAGTAACTTCACCCTCGTTTTCGAACCAAATAACTGCTCAATCATGCTGGGTTTCATTGTAGCAAATTTACGGTCGCACTACTAGATTGTTCAGTAAATTACAACAAACACGACTAACGAGGGCGTTTGCTAGCAACTGTACTCGCCTGTTGTTCAATACTGTCGTCAATTTGTGCTAAATCCGCCGTTCCATATTTCTGCACTAATGCTCGAGATATCAGCTCGTCAGCCAACTTTGGGTTTTTAGCGAGTCCGGGACCGTGCATATAAGTACCGAAGACGTTCTTATGTATAGCGCCTTCAGTGCCGTCTTCTCCGTTATTTCCTGCACCTTTTACAACCTTGCCTAGAGGAGCGAGACCACCCTGAAGATATGTTCTACCCGAATGATTTTCGAACCCGACCAATCTACCAAAGTCTGAACTTACAACAACATTACCTATTAAACGGTCCTGTCCGGCTCTGGTTTCCATATTAAAGAAGCCGATACCTGCAACTTCAGAACCATCTGAGAGAATAAACTTATTGCCAAACAATTGATACATACCACAAATCATCAGTGCGACCATGCCGTCATTACACTGGCTAACTAGCTCGGACTTATACTTCTGAAGGTCATTTTGTACCAATTCCTGGTTTGAATCTTGACCTCCGCCACCCACAAGAATGTCTATTTTTTGCTCAGAAATAGTTTTAAGTGAATCGACAGCAACGTAGATACCCTCAATTCCTCTTTGCTGCAACCTGTACTGAAGAGTCAGTATGTTACCCATATCACCATACACATTCATTTGTTTTGGATACAGGTGCCCAATGGTAATCTTTTTATTCATAAACACCCCCCTGGTCCTCATTCCCGGCTTGATCGGGAATCCAGTTATTGTGCTCGCTGGCGAGACAATTGTATCCATATTTCATATTGCTTATTTCATATTCCAAACAATCAGTGACTTCGCGTCGCTCATATTTATTTGAACTAGATTCCCGCCTACGCGGGAATGACGACATCCCATAAAGAACCTCTGTTACCATATGCGTGGCACCTTTCCGTGCTTTGCTAAAGCTGCACGTACTTCAAATAATGCTGTATATGTAGGTATTATTACAATGTTCTTATGGTTAGAGCGTAAAATTTGCTCGACCGCTCGTAGTACATTGGGTTCAATTGTGGTCGGGGTTATGCCATCATGCTGTAATCGAAGCGCCATGTCATAAGCCCTTATTCCAGAGGTAAATGTTGTGATATTTTTATCCATCTTCGACCGAAAATCAACGTCCCACAGCCATGAAACATCCCGCCCATCAGCGAATTGATCGTTTACTACAAACAATACGGCGTCAGGGGTTTTTTGTTTTACAAACGTTGTAAGATTAGTTGCAAAACCGCTTGGATTCTTCACCAAAGCCACGGTCACATGTTTACCTTTTATGTATAGTTGTTCACCCCTACCAAAAGGTGTTGGCATAGCACTAATACCTGAAAGCGCCTGATCCAATTTACTACTGTCTTGAACTAATTCACTCAGCGTTCCATAAACAGCCAGTGCGTTGAGGGCGTTATGGAAGCCCCTTACCGGTATCTGCATTTCACCACTCTGGGCACCGCTTGAAACCTGAAGCCTCTGCGAAGCATCTGACTCAGTAACCGACTCCAGCAATATATCGACATCAGATTGTACTACCGCACTACCATGGGTCGACTGTTCATTGGCGACCTGAGCTATCAGTTCGTCTCGTACTCCAAAAGAAATTACGCGACACTTGTGCTCTGAAGCAATTTTAGCAACAGATACCAGTAGTGGATCAAGTGCACTGTAAACAAATACATCACTACTCAAGGCAGCCCGTTGTATCAATTGAGCCGTGGTGTCTATTTCGCCGTATCGATCAAGCTGATCACGTAGAACATTCAAACCAACAAGTAACCTTGGTGAGATGTTTTTTGTGAAGATTGGGGCATACGCTTCATCCATTTCAAACACAAACCAGTCTGTAGGCTTCAAACTCCCGAGATATGACATATCTTCAATCAGTGCCGCAATCAAACCCCGAGTCATGTTACTACCTGTGCTATTTGTTACAACGCGGTGCCCTGCAGCCCGTAACCCGGTCACCAACATCTTAGTTGTAGTAGTTTTACCATTTGTACCCGTAACCAAAACAACTTGCTTCTCAACCGGCCCAAGAACGCGTTCCAAAAAGTTTGGATAGAGCTTTTCCATCAAAAGACCCGGTAGCGCCGAACCGTTTCTACCTAGTATTCTTAAAGCTCGCATCAGGAGCTTAGTTATAAATATAAGAAATCTTCTATACATTAGTACTTATTGTACTAAACGCCCGAACCAACTACTAGGACCGGCCAATAGCAAACACAACGGCCCGTTCGATTAGTGCTTGAGTATCACCGAACCATTCAATATCATTATTACGCTTAAACCAGGTTCGCTGCCGTTTTGCCAAACTTATATCTCGTTTAATAAACGCATCACTCACATCTTGTTCACTTGCTTTACCTTGAAGATGATCGCGGACTACTATGTAATTTGCACCTGAAAGCGCCTCTACATCCCAGCCGTATAGATCTGATACAGCCCGGATCTCTTCAATCACGCCTTCACGAAACATCTGGTCAACCCGAGTAGCAATACGCTGCTTCAATAGCTCACGGCCTAACGTTATACCTAAAACAACGGTATTTTTTCTGAGTACCGAACGAACCGGCTGAGTATTTCCGCGTTCAATAGCGCGAATAACATGTCGGCGATTTTTTGTATTCAATGATGAGGTATCAATATTTTTTGTCTTCAATAACGTTGTTAATTCCTCATCATTCATCTGTAAAAGTTGTGTTCGATATGTTTCATTCGACTTATTTGTGAATTGAAAATTATACAACAGTGCATCCACATACAAGCCAGTTCCACCCACTACTATGGGTATTTTCCCACGATGAGAAATATCTTGAATACATTTTTCTGCCATTCGCTTAAATTCAGCTACGCTAAATTTTTGGCTTGGATCGACAACATCAATGAGGTGATGTCGGACCATGGATTGCTCCTCTTTGGTTGGCTTTGCCGTACTGATATCCATATTTTTGTATACAGTTCTGGAGTCTGCACAAATAATTTCGCCGCCTACTTGTTGAGCAATTTTTATAGAGGCCGATGTTTTACCACTGGCCGTTTCGCCTACTACCACAATGAGTGGTGGAGTATTTGCTTCTTGGGATTTACTATCGACTGTTGTCATTTGGGAATCCATAGCAGATCATTAACATTTACATAGTAACTACCGTCTTCACTAAGCACCTCGACGCCTTCTAATTCAAGGTGTTTTTTATGCCCTGCTCGGCCACCAGGGTAACCGGCTGCGAGTCCACCTTTTTTATTCACAACACGATGCCAGGGAAGGCTTGGATCACCAAAATGAGCGATGCCACCCACAATCCTAGCAGCCCGCGCATTACCAGCTATAGCCGCCAACTGTCCATATGTCATCACACGACCCTTAGGGATGTCGGCTACTATGCTACACACTCGTTGACTAAACTCTTGGTCGGATTGACTCATAGTTTACAATGAAGATTTTTGAACGCGTCCTCGTACTTCGTTCGCAATACTCGTCATGAAGTTCTCTAAGGGATACGCATTGTCGTCACGATTTTCTACCGCCAAGTCACCCCGCACACGCGGTGACAGCTCTTTAGTTTCGACTTCTTTTTCTCCAATCACTACAGTATACGGCACTTTCATAAGCTCAGCATTTCGAATTTTTTTACCAACTGATTCATTCGAACGATCGATCTGACATCTGATGCCATGCATTTTTGCGGTTGTTGCAATTTCGTCAACAAAACTGTCTATTTCGGGCGCATCCTTCACTTGGATAATCCGTAACTGCTCTGGTGCCAGCCATACCGGGAACCTTCCTGCATAATGTTCGATGAGCAACATCATAAAACGCTCGAACGATCCTAGAATTGCTCGGTGAATCATCACGGGGTGTTTCTCGGCGCCATCCATATCGTTGTACACCAAATTGAAACGCTTAGGCATAGCAAAGTCTAATTGAATTGTTGCCAACTGCGTCTCGCGCCCCAAAGCATCTTGAAACATGAAATCAATTTTTGGTCCGTAAATAGCTGCCTCACCTTCCATTCGCTTTGCATCAAGCTGATATTTGTCAGCAACATCAGCAAGCATTTTTTCAGCCAAATCCCAATCTTCTGGATCTCCAATATACTTTTGAGGTGTGCTAGTGTCCCTCACCGAAAGAGATACCCAGTGTTTACCCCAAAGCCCAAGACTCTCATAAAACTCTTTGATCACTTCAGCAATCATAGAGGCCTCTTCTTCTATCTGATCCGGCCTGCAAAAAGTATGCCCATCATCAACAGTAAATCCCCGGGTTCTTTGTAATCCGCCTATAGCGCCAGGCTTTTCATCCCTATACTGCATTGTTTGCTCGATATACCTCAGCGGCAAATCCCGGTAACTTCGTGGTCGAGAAGCAAATATCTGGGTATGGTGCGGGCAGTTAACTGGCTTTAGGATAAACTCTTGTTCGTAATGACTCTTAACATGGAATAGCTCTTCCGAAAATTTTGCAGCATGACCTGAAGTCTCGTAAAGTTCGATCTTAGCGAGGTGTGGAATGGAGACGGGAAGCATGTCATATCTCTTGCTGATATCCTTAAGAGCATTTTTAAGCTCCTCAATAACAACAGTTCCTCTTGGAGAATATAGCGGCAAGCCTGGGCCAACTAGATCTGAGAATGAAAAAAGATCAAGTTCTTGTCCAAGCTTTCGATGATCACGCTTTTTTGCCTCTTCAAGCATTTGAAGATGTTGATGCAACTCTTCTTTGCTACCAAACGCCACACCATACAGTCTCTGCATTTGAGGATTACCCTCTTTGCCGCGCCAATACGCACCAGCAACGCGCATCAATTTAAATGCACCAATTTTTCCAGTATCTTCAACATGCGGACCACGACACAAATCGGTAAACTCACCATTTGTATAAAATGAAACGGCTTCGACCGCGCTCTCACCTTCGGTTATTGTCCCGAGTTCATCACTGTTCAAATCTTTAGCAACCGTCGTACCAGCACGCTTCAAATCATTAAGTAGCTCCTCTTTATACGGCTGACCGGTTTGCTGTGCCCAAGCAATAGCGTCATCTACAGATTTTTCAGTTCGGACGAATTCCTGCTTCTGATTAATAACCTTGTGCATCTCTTTTTCTATTTTCTTGAAATCATCAGTAGAAATAGTGACTCCAGGAATATCAATATCGTAATAAAAACCATTTTCTACTACCGGCCCCACACCCAATTTAGACTCTGGCCACAGAGTCGTCACCGCAGTAGCCATAATATGCGCCAAACTATGTCGCATCGCATGAAGTTGATCGTTATGACTCATTATTTTTCCTCCAGACATTTATTATTGTTCCGTTATCACTCTCTTCGACTCCACTAAACACAAAGCCCAGCTTGTGGGCTATCTTGTTACTGGCAATATTTCCCTCAGCCGCCTTGATTACAATAGACTCCAAGCCGAGCGTACTAAGGCCAAACTCAGCGACGCGCACTGCTGCTTTTGTCGTATTCCCTGCTCCCGAAGAATCTCCAGAAACCCAGTAGCCTATCTCAGGCTGTTGGCCTTCGGTAATATGCATCAAACTTATATGACCCACCAGAACTTCGTCGACATAGATTCCGAACCCATATTCCGACCCATCAATCCTATGTTGCCTGGTCCTTTGTATGAAATCTAGAGAATCAGCTGGTGCATTTCCTGTTGCCCATGGCAAATACTCGGCCAGGTATTGACGATTACTATCAACGAGATCATATAGAACCCCGGCCTCCGTATCTGCCACCGCCCTCAAATCTAAGTGGTCATCTACTGTCAGATGGTCATATCTTTCTGGCGCGAGTGGTTCGTGTGACATAGTAACTCCAATTTAATAATTAAAAAACACGCTACAAGACGATTATTTCGTCTGTTAGCGTGTTTCGGGCCCCTTCTTCGCTAAAGCTTCGAAGGGCATGCCCTGATAGCTTATTTTGAAAATTAATGAGGCGGTTCCACCGAAATCTTTCACTCTTACCAGCGCTGGTTGCGCGCGCTCTGGTCATGCCCGCGAAGCTCAACAGCTAGTTAGACTGCATCACTGCTCGTCTATCATTATACCAGACCATGCCAGTAGCCGGCGAATCCAGAAGTCTTATTTAGTCCGTACTACAGATAACAAAAAGAGACGTGGCCCAAGCTATACAGCAAGAGCGACGTCTCTCACCCTTAAATATAGCGAATTATCCACTCTATCTCTATTTATACTTACACTGATTTCAGTGTACTGCCAAAATAGAAATATATTTCAGTTAACTCAGTGGGACCTGAATCTCGAAACCTCTTGGTTTGCCATTCCCGTCATTCGACTCTGAGGCCTGGCGATCTCGTCGCTCAGACTCGAAGATCGAAGGCGGGAATCTAGTTCAAGTACTGGATACCCGCCTTACCGCTACGCCAAGGCTTCGAGGAACAAGTCACAGGTATGACGCTCCAGGGGTTTTGAGACTCAGAATGTGGGGCTTAGGCCTACTGTGTACAGAACAGATTCATAACTTAGTTTAAGAGTCAGCGAACTGCAACACCGTTATCACGATTGTCGTTGTTGTCGGGGTTAACTTCCGATGCGTTGAAGTTCGCGTTGAATGCGTTATCAGCATCGCCAGGATGAGCGGAACTAGACCACAAGTTACCGTTGTCACCTTGGTCGTCGAAGCCTTCGTTCCAGTTACCTGCGTAACTGAAGTAAAGCAAATACACGCTTTCAATACCACTCGTTGTACGTACGCCCAGCGTACCGAGCGTAGGCAAGTCTTGGCGGCGCTACCTGTGTAGAACTAGTCTCAAAATCAATCAAAGATTAATCAAAACTAGTGGGTATTGTCTCTTAAAATGCTTTTCCGCTAGGCTAGTTAACAAACAGCCAGCTGTAAATTTAGCCGCCAAGAGCTATCTGAACTAAGCCAAGCAAAGCACTCCTTTATTGTACCCCCCCCCCGAATTTTTATACCATTAAGTAATTTTTTATTTTTATAATGCTTCACTAGCCCACGGTACGAGGCTTCCGTGGCAGGCGAACAGTCTGGTCTCACCAGCGCCGCCAGCAGATTACTTTTCAAGCGTTTACCAGGGTGAATACGAAACGGATAAATAACCGCTCCCAAAAACGCCACACCTCTCGTGCATTCCTGCAAATGCCGCTTGTGAGGATGCAATGTCAGAACCAAATTATTTTTAAGATATTTCTCTATTACGCTAGTTGTCTTTACCAGCTCATCTTTGCTGGAGGATATAATATAAAAATCATCAACGTACCGGCCATAATGTTTAAAGCCCAGTTCTAGCGTTACAAACCTATCCAGTTGATCAAGGTACATATTGCTCAGTAACTGTGATGTCAGGTTGCCAATGGCAATACCGCGCCCATCTTTTTGATGAAACAAGCTTTTACTTGGTGGTAACCCCTTCCAGGCGCTCCGTGGGCAGTTAAACGTGACATCTTTTAGCGAATCATTAAAAATAATCACCTTCCATAAATATTTACATAATTGGTACTGGTAACCTTTGTATGGGAACTGCCTGTCTAGCCCCCAGATAGCTCTTTGGTAGAGCTTTTTGCGATCCAAGCTCATGAAGTAGCCCTGTAGATCAAGTTTTAAAATGTAGGCGGGTTTAGTGTAATTACGGCTGACCGAACGAATGTGGTAATCGAGCCGACGGATACCGTATAGAGTGCCCTTACCTACGCGGCAACTGTAGTTGTCTTCAATAAACCGGGTATCCCACCACTTATTTACTTGGTTAAACAAAAAGTGATGCACCACACGGTCACGAAACTGAGCCGCAAAAATCTCTCGCTTAACTGGTTGGTTGACAATAAAAGCCGTCGACGGTCGCGGCGTGTAGGTTCTGGTATACATTTCTTCTGCTAGTGTAGCGATTTCGGATTTGGCGATTTTATCAAATTCTATTACGCCGGGTTTACTGGTTTTACCAGCGCGGGCAACGTGGTAAGCTTTTTTAAGCTCTTTTTCGAGCCAGCCGATGCGTTCATTTATAGTACTCATAGCAACAGAAATTTAGTGGAACAAACCTGTAATGTACCCCAGTCGACTCAGCGGGTTCAGTCGTGGTCACTCCTTCACGCCAGCTTCGCTTTGTGGGCTCCATTGATTAGTTTAAGAGACAGCGAACTGCAACACCGCCATCACGATTGGCGTCGGTGCCGGGGTAAACTTCCGACGCGCTGAAGTACGCGAGGAATGCGTAAACAGCATCGCCAGGATGAGCGGAACTAGACCACAAGGCACCGTAGCCACCTTGGTCGCCGAAGCCTTCGTACCAGTAACCTGCGAAAGCACCTTTAAATGGTCCGTCGTGTTGCCAGTGCTGGTAGTAATCCACGTAATTGTCTAAGTAGGTACCGTCTTGACCATTCGGGAAGCCAGCCATGCGGGCGCTGAGTTCGTTGAATTCGTTGGCTGGAAGAGGTACACCAGTGTTGATGTCAGCACCACCAATTGGCAAACGCCAATTGGCTGGGCAGATGCTGTATGGAGCATCACCTTCTGTCTCATCATGACTGGTACGGGATTCCCCAGCAGTAGCGGCACTCCAGTTGTACAGGTAGCCGTAGTTAGTAGCACCAGGAACAGGGCCGTAGGCGGCAGGGTTGTCGAAGTCGGGCGTGCCGGTGGTGGTGAGTTGCGGCAGAATGAAGTTGGATGCAATGTTAGTATCTGCTGAGGTAAGGGTGAGAGGGCTTGAGGTACTGCCAAGCTTGAGGTTATCTAGCATCCAGCAGTTGCCATCGGCTAGCTTAGCGACGCTATAGGTTTGGCCATCACCTCGTGGATCGCTGAGGTTTAGTACGGCAGAAGCATTAGAGCCATCGTAAGTTACCATAGAGTTTTGGCAGTAGTCACTAGTGAGGTCTTGCATGGTTAGTGGTGTGGCCGCAGAATTATCAGTTACTACGTAAGACAGTTTAAGCTTCTTGGTACCTGAAGTAACGTTGCTACCTATGGTAAAGTTTAACGTAACATTGGTTTGATCGTTAGCTGTGGCGGTACCAGTAGTTTTTAGCGAAAGAGGCGCACTACCAACAGTTATTGGCGTACTGGTTGAAACATCGCCACCGCTGAGGCTAAGTTCTATGCCGGCTTCTGGTTGGGCTAGAGCAACTGTCAATGCATAGCCGCTAGTGTTCGAGGTGCCACTTGTTAAGTTTATAGTGGCGCTTGCCTTACCGCCACCAGTAGGAACGCTTAGATTAATGGTATTTTGGTTAGCTGCCAAAATTAGTGTTGGGGTAGCAGATGCCTGAGACAAGTTAAAAGTAAGGCCAGCTACCGCAGAAGCCATGAAGGTGAACATTCCTAGGCCCTTAAGACTAAATTTGCGACTATTTTGGGTACGGCGAAAAACAAAGTACCAAGTTAGTAAACTTAGCGTAACTAAGCCAAGCCCAATGCCGAGAATTGTTGCTATTGAGGTACCCGTGGTGGCTAAGCCACCGCCAACTTGTACATTAATTATTTGTTCTATAGTTTGTGTTTCCATCGAATTTCTCTCACCCCTCAAAGTTCTATTGAGCTTATGTTAGCAAACTATATAGTCTCGTGCAAGCAGCGTATAGCCATCCCAAAACAAAAATCCCGCATAACGGGGTTCTTGTTTTGGTGGGCGATGGAGGATTCGAACCTCCCACCTCCACAACGTCAATGTGGCGCCCCGCCTGTCTGGCCGACAGGACGGGCAGGTCTAGCCTGCTTTATATACTGGTGGATCCAAGAGGACTTGAACCTCTGACCTCATCCACGTCAAGGATGCGCTCTAGCCAACTGAGCTATGGATCCAGGTATGAGCTAATCGCCCGCACACCAAATGAACGTCATTATAGTATCAAAAACAGAGGTAATACACAATATTCCCTCGTCTCTTGTTTATATAATTATAAAAGCTACTATGTGTCTATGAGGCCAGTTACACAATTAGAAGCTTTCGGTTGTGGCGCTGCATGCGTGGCCTTTCTTCTTCATCAAAGCTATTCGAGCGTGATCACGTTACTGGGAAGAGAAAACGCACAGACAAAAGGTTGTGGCTGTCAGAAATTATGTAATGCACTAAGTACACGAAGCCGAAAGTACAGATACAAAAAGTATAAGCCCAAGTTTAATGAACTACTTGACCAAGATGGAGTCATTGTTTTTATTAAGAGGTCTACATCTTACCCTGCCGGACATTACTTATGCCGACGAGACAGATTATGGATGGACCCCTGGATGAACCTACGGTCGTCGAAGAACCTTGCTGAAGCCTACTCTGGTTTTAGAAGAACACTCCCCGGTGAGCCTGAGTTTATTATCTATCCAGATCCTGAAACAAGTTCAGGATGACGAACTCAGGGAATATTCCTCGCAGATGCGCTGCAGATGGCGGATATTGTGAATTGAGGCGAGAGTTCCAGCCAGTGGCTCGCCTACTTTGAATTGATGGCGTAAGAAACCTCGCGAGAATCCTGATTTGCACGCATAGCAGTCACATATATCATCTATGACGTTTGTGCTTAATTTGTGTATCTCAGATTTGAGATTAAGCCGCTTGTCTCCAGATGTCCACACACTCCCGTGTCGTGCGTTTCGAGTTGGCAACACACAGTCGAGCATATCAATACCGCACTCTATTGCCTTCCTGAGGTCTACTGGGTCACCTACACCAAGCAAGAAACGCGGCCGAGGTGAATCGTCGTACAGTGGTGCAAGAAATTCCATCATTTCGTGCATTTCTTCTCTAGTTTCACCAACCGAAAGCCCGCCAATAGCAATCCCGCCAACCGGTAAACTCTGTACAATTTCGAGGCTTTTTCGGCGTAATTCTTTGTCTAAGCCACCTTGCACCACCCCAAATAGAAGTGGTCGCTGTTCTTCGTGTATATCTTGCGTTAGTCGTTCAAATTCAGCAATACTACGTTCTAACCAGCGATGTGTGCGCTCAAACGCCTCAAGCGTGCGCGCTCTACCAACCTGATCCAATGCAACTACGTCATCAAAGGCCACTATCATATCCGCGCCAAGCTTGATCTGTATTTGAATAGATTTTTCCGGCGAAAGTGATACCGTATCCCCTGTTCGAGGGTCTTTAAATGTAACGCCCTCTTCAGTGATTTTATTAATATGACTTAAGCTGAAGACTTGAAACCCACCCGAATCTGTAAGCATTGGCAAATCTTGCTTGGTAAATTCATGAATGCCACCTAAAGAAGCTACCGTATCCTCACCTGGCATCAGATGGAGATGATACGTATTGGCAAGCACCACCTGTACACCGGTACTCTTGACCATTTCAGGAGTTAGAGACTTTACTGCTCCCCTAGTGCCGTCTGGCATAAATGTAGGGGTATTAACTTCAAAGCCCCGTACGCCAAGAACTCCTGCGCGAGCAAACTCACCTATCTTTTTTTTCTCAACAAACATTACAACAAGTATACTCTACCTCTGTTTTATACACAAGATTATAGGGTTTTTCCACAGACAATTTGTACAAAATATTCGTGCTGTGATATGCTAGATCACTGTCGGACGAGTATCAATAATATATAGGTCGAAACTTGTCCATATTGACAATTTAACTAGCTTATGCTAGTATTGGAGTACATGAGTAACAAACCCATGAAACACCAGAAGTCAGAGCTCGAAAAGTTTAAATTATTCTTCGAAGAGCTCCCGGACGCACAAGCAGTGCCAACAAGACTTCGCCGCAACAAGACTACGGCTTAATACCTACTCTTACGCGATAAAATATAGAAAAAAACAAAAAGCTGCAGATCTATTTCTGCAGCTTTTTATATTTATAGCTTTTTTGCCATCTTAACCACTAATCTTGTCATCCTGAAACAAGCATGCCATGGCGACATGCCGTAATTCAGGATGACAGGACCAAAGAACCAGGGGTGGCTGAAGTTTCCCCCACATTTCATATGACTTATCCACTAGCATTATGCTCAGATGTATGACAATATGTAGTCATGATATGCCCTTTCTGTACGTCTAAAACACGAATCTATAACAGTCGCTCCACCCAACAAGCCACTCAAACATGGCGTCGTCATCGTTGTATGAGCTGCAAGAAAAGCTTTACTACCAGGGAAAGGATTGACTGGGACGGTGTTGTTTTAGTGCAGTCCGAAGGTCCCGAGAGTCCCTATAGCCGCGAACGGCTACTGTTGAGCTTAATTAGAGCTAGTCAGAATCTTGAACTGGGCCCGGGCACCATATCTGATTTATGCGATGCCACTGAACATCAATTGCAAAAAAATAACTTTTTTAATGCCCGTAGACAGAACTCTGAGCTTATTACTGCAACTACCGTGCAAGTACTTCAACGATTTGATACTAACCTAGCTGTTCAGTACATTAACTGCGTATATAGAAGTAAACCACCAATCGAGCTACTAAAACAGCTCACGGACATTTAGGAGGCCTTATGAGCCCAGTTCAGCAGGAGTTTTAGGCTTAGATTTAACGCCTTTATGCGTAAGGGCGAACTTATTGAGATACTTCCCTAACATTAGCCTAGTCTGGGAATTAAGAGCTGCCATTGAGCCATATGCAATACTGGTAATCGGTAAGAGTATCCACTGAAGCAACATAAGAACATTTCGGTGACGTTTATAGCGCTCGGGTCGCGGTGGAAGCAACTTCATGGAAAGAAAAATTGACATAAATAACCCTATCATCGCAAGGGTTTGTGCATAACTAGCAATAATCGGTAGCTGATGCGCCACAATGCTCTTGTTAGCGCTTGGCCCTATTAACAGAGGTATTCTAGCCGAAAGCAGAAGGAGCAATGAAACTGTTGCCCAGCTAACGTGCGTGTCCAGTAAGCGGAAGAACTTCGGCAAGAAATTAGCTAGCGGTACAATTCTATTCTTCTTGGTTCTAAACCCGAGATTAGCAATATACGGAATATCCGACGCTCCGTATGCCCATCTTTGCACCTGAATAAATTGATCTTTCAAAGTTGCTTTATACGTATCCGAAAGCACTGCATCTTGGTAAATTGGTGTGTACAGTGGTACAACGTAATGATTACCGCCAAACGCAAAATAGCTTCTCCAGAATTGATGACCATCTTCCACCACTGTTCTAACACTCCAAAAATCAGTTTCTATTAAAGCATCGAGACTCTGGGCGTGACTAGAAAAGTTACGGAGTAAATGCGGTCGAACAGACTGTGTGATGGTGAAGAACGAATTACCCACCGCTAGAACACGCATAGCTGCTGGCACATCCCAGATGTTATTTGTGTACAAAGCCGAAGGTTGATAGGAATGGTGTTTTCTATCTTTGGTTAAAATGTACGAATACGCCAGATGTGCAAAATAATCCCGGTGAGGACGGTTGTCGGCATCAAGAGTTGTGACAATAACCCGATTGGTAGCAATCTTCCTTTCTTCAAACCATGGTACCATTTGGCGAGCTGACCAGGTTACATTACCGCCCTTCCCGACTATCTCATTTGGTAAGTCTAGATGCTCAATTGCCTCTGCATGCATAAAATGCAAGCCAAATTCTTTAATAAGTCGTTTGGCGGTAGCTTGCGGAACTTCGCCACCACGCTTTTCATAAGCAACGACTAAAACTACCTGTTTTGAATCGTAGTTGGAATCAATCAGCGATTGTATTGTTGGCGCGACGACCTCGTAAGATTCTTTCCACATCGGTACTATAACAAACTGAATCAGATCTTGTGGCGCTAAATCATTAAGCTGTGGGTCATCTATATAGGTTTGTAAATTTTGCAGATGTAGCTTTTCGGTACCAGTAAGTTTTACCTTGGCAAAAAGCTCTTTCATTGCGCTACGCGGATCACTAAGCTGACCAAGCCACGACTGCCATGGTACCTGTTCTGATTGACGCATGCGAGAATAACCCTGCAACATTCTAAAAGCCATCGCTACCGCGCGGTAAAACCAGCCCATCATGAAGAATAAAATAAACATAGCAGCAAGTAACGAGGTTTTATCAACAAAACTTAAAATAATCGGAAGAAGTAATATAAACCAACTGAGTGTACCTGGTAGAATTTCGAAAAAACGGTACTTGAATGTACGCTTTCCAATTGGTATTTCTAGTTCTTTCGGAAACTGCTTCATGCCCTACACTTTGCTCACAAGTTCAAGCAAGGCATATGTTACTAATAGCGAAAATAGGCCGACAACTATATAAACAGCAAGTACCCCGCCCGCGAATAGCCGGTTGCTCTTATGTAACTTCATAGCAAAGAAGATTGTTGACCCTGTAGCGAGTACGGCAAATAGTGCCAGACTATACAGCGTAAACCAACTTGAAGTCTGGAGCACACTACCGTCGTGTACAACATACTGAACCGGAACCTTAAAATCATTGCTTCGCAGACGAGCAAAAACAACCACAACCGTAGCAAATGCTAAAAATCCATTAACCACAGAAAGCACCATCATGGGCTTATCTTTAATAAAAGGTAGTGATTCAGTTGTTTTTTCCATCAATTACACTAATTATACTCTATTTATACGTGGTGCGAGTAGAGAGAATCGAACTCTCGCCTCAACCTTGCCCGTACTCCGTAGTGGTAGTGGTGCGAGATACGGGAATCGAACCCGTGCCCCTTGCTTGGGAAGCAAATGTACTACCATTATACTAATCTCGCTTCACCACTACTACGAAGGATGTAGGAAGGTCACGTTCTACCACTGAACTATACTCGCATACAGCTACGGAGGATGGAGGAAGCAAATGTACTACCATTATACTAACCTCGCTGACTTGCCATACGAAGCCTTGGCGAAGTATGGAGCCGAAGATGGGATTCGAACCCACGACTTGCTATTTACGAAACAGCTACTCTACCAACTGAGTTACTTCGGCACATTGGTTGTGTCTAGCCAACTGACCCGCCTGTCTGGCCGG
>DAIUJM010000006.1:0-1903 GCA_036848695.1 Candidatus Saccharimonadota bacterium | reverse complement strand
ACACAATTGTATCAGAATGCTATACATTTCTAAACCGTTATACCATTGCATTCCAGATGAAAAATTGCTACAATTGCCTAGTCTTCTGCATCTTGCAGCCTTCAAAATCTAAAAACAAAGCATCGCGACTTTTTAGATTTTAGAGGAGGAACATAGCATTAAGTGAAGTTTTTGAAGCATACTTCCAAACGAAACAGATGCGTCAGTTCCGACGACGATGCGGGCTCGTAGTGTAGTGGTTATCACGCCTCCCTGTCACGGAGGAGATCGCCGGTTCAAGTCCGGTCGGGCCCGCCACGAATAGAGTTCACCATCATGGTGGACTTTTTTCGTGCCAGCTCGATTGGCTTTGAACCCGCGATCCGCGAGTAAAACGAGCTAGATCGCCGGTTCGTACAGGCTTGAGTGTGCAGGTGCTTGCACCGAAAAGCGAAAACCGTGCTGTATCCGGTCGCCCACCTGTCTGACCGACGGGACGGACAGGGGCCCGCCACGAAGATAACTCACTATTTGGTGTGCTATCTTCGTGCTCGATTGCTGTATTTAAACCGGTGATATGTGCATGCAACTAAACTTGACGTTTTTACATAACTGTGATAATATATTCTTATGAATAGAAAAAATATAAACACATCGGCATATCCAGAACACTCACGAGTTCCTGGCAAATTAGCGAAAGCCGCTGCCGTAGTTGGCGTATCTGCCCTTGCACTCGGAGCTGGCTTCAGTGCAAAGTATGGAGCAGAAGCAGAAACCGCAAGCAAGTCTGCCGATGCAGCAGTTGAATCCGGAGATAATTTTGGTTCCATTGCAGACCGTGCTCGAGCAGTAGAACTCTATGACGCTGCCGCAGATCATATTGCAGTTGCCGGAGTCGGAAGCTTGGTTGCCGGCGCTGGAACTGCTGGCGTAGCACTTACAAAAAGAAGGAAATGATTCAATACCACCCCTTATGGGTTGCAATCACTTAATATCAGCCTCTAGAAATACTGTTATATAAGCTACAATCATAAAATGTCTGAACAAACACATATACAAACTGGCACAGAAAACGACACAGACTCTTATCGCCAGCCCGTAAACGCCAGCTTTGAGCTGTTCCCTGACACGGAACTTGATTTGGCCGAAGAAATACAGCGTATAAAATCCTGGACAGAAACCGATGAATGCATCCCGCCAACGGTAACTGGGAGATTCACTGTTGATGCCACAACAATTAATCACCTTTCACTCAACTTTCCGTACAGCTACGTGATGCTACAAGGTAGCCAGTTCTATTCAGAAGATGATGAGATAGCTTCAGATGCCGCATCGGGAGAAGGTATAGAACTAATCGAACGTGAATCACGAAAATTACTTAAAGAGATTTATGATGAGTTTGCCCAGCTAGTACTAGAAGATATGGCGCGTACCAACACCGGTAACGATGCATCGTTGCAATTTACAGAACAGCGATCTTCTCTAGGTATTTATACAAACGACGATGAACTCCACTGCGATAATCTAGAAGCATTCGATATCCGATATATTGTTACTATCGCTGGACCTTCTACTATATTTTATAAAGGACGACTGCCCCGCAAACTTCTAGATATTGCAGGCGAACTCTTGGTAGAGCCTGACGATCCTGAAATTGCAGTACAAGAGGTGCAACCGCTCACTTTTGAAGTTACACGTTTCACTAGTCACGATCCTCATAAAGCACCCGAGATCGATGTAGAACAATTCAGGATTGTACTTGACGCGACTCTAGAAGTCATACCAGCCTAGCAACTTTACACGGCAGCCACGTCTTCTAGCTTGATGTATTCTTTTACCTTATTCTGGTCTTGATAGTCTTTGAGATATTGGCCCATGTCTTTTACGCGGATTCGTATGATTGCAACTTTTGCACGAGTTTCAT
>DAIUJM010000005.1:12672-33684 GCA_036848695.1 Candidatus Saccharimonadota bacterium | reverse complement strand
TGGCCCATGTCTTTTACGCGGATTCGTATGATTGCAACTTTTGCACGAGTTTCATCGACTTTTTCAGTAACAGTTACAATAAAGTAATCGCTTGATGTGGCAATAACTTCGCTCACCTCACCGGGTTTGAGTGCGAATACGGCGCTTGCAACCTCTGATGGCAGATTGGCATGGTCTTTTTCAACGGTGCCAATATCACCACCAAGTGGTTTGGTTTCAAGATCTTCTGATGAGGCCTTGGCAACTTCGGCAAATGGCTTACCCGCTCGAATTTCAGCCAATATTGCCTCGGCACGTTCTGGTGCCTCTTTATCTAACTTCTGGGCAACTTTTTGACGCAAAATAGTATCTTTAATGTAACGGCGTAGTTCGCCTTCGGTAAAATCAAAGCTTTCGCCTAAAATCTGTTCAAGATTACCGCCACTCGACTTAATACGGTCTACAATTGCCTCAATCTCTTCACTACTCACTTCAATACCCTCTTTTTCGGCAAAGCTATGGGCGATTGTGTTTGTCATTGCTTTATCAAGTGCAGAACGCTTCAAATATTCAATCTGACGCTTACCATCAGGAGATTTCAGGTCAGTTGTGCCGTATTTTTCTTGCCAATGTAGTGATGAGTTCAGTTCGAACAGATAACTTTCGTAAGAAGTTGTGTCGCCATTTACTTTGGCAACCGGGAACGGAATGATCTGCGTTACGCTGTAAGTGAAGTCACTTACGCTTTGGCGACCGTACAGTTGCAACCCAGTTATAGAACTGAGAACAAGAAGCGCAAGAAAAGTAATTCCAACCGAAACAATCACTATACGGTGCTTGGAGTGTTGGAACGGGTACTTAAACTTCCGGCCACGGCTCAAAACCTCGTCACGATGATGCGAAACGGTATCGTTCGTAACCCGTGAAGTGGTATCGGACTGAGGTTCTTCGGACTGCTTTGCAGGACGCTTAAATTTATTCAACATCTGAGGCTTCTTCACTTAGCTCTACTCCGCTTTCTTTAATTGCACTAACAATACCGGCCTGGGTCTGGGCTGGCCTGGAAACATTCGTAATAAGAAAATCCCCCACCAAGGTCTGTATAATTATTGTACCAAATCCGAGTAAAGTTTCTACCATTCCGCGTATTTCATAATTTACGCTCAAGATACGACCAAGGTTAATATCGTTAACACTACGACTTTTAAAGATCCCTTGTTGCTTAATCTGCAAGAACCGTTTGTTAGTTACAATACAAACGCTATAGTACCAACCGATCCAGTGATAAAACATCACTACCGAACCGAGAGCAAAGCCAACACCGATTGGCGTAAAGAACTCTTTAAAAAAATCACCAATGGTTGTGGTGTCGCCACTCATAAACATACCTACGAATGCACTTAACAGAATAATGATCATAAATATTATGAGACCCTTGCGCATTACAATTGGGTGTCGTTTGAATGTAAGTAGCACTTCTTCGTCTTTAAACTGACCCGGAAAACTCGGTTTTGCCATAAGCACTAGTATACAGTATTGGAAGTTAGAAGTTAGAAGTTGGAGGTTGGAGGTCAGATGCTAGAGGCTTGAAGTTAGAGGTTAGGCGTCGGGCGTCAAAGCCTCCAGTAGTTTTCTGCCGGAGAATACACTAATTGATTTATTTTGACTGGATCCCGTATCTAGTACGGGATGACGGAACAGTCGGTACTTGGGTAAAGGTTAACGTATTAACTTTCGTGGCGGTGCCACGAGATGAACGAAGTGAATTTTTCGTGGTACCCCGGGCAGGAGTTGAACCTGCAACCTTTTCCTTAGGACGGAACTGCTCTATCCAATTGAGCTACCGAGGCATAGCCTTCATTATATAACAGAGCTTGGGGTGAAAGCCTATTTTTTCTTTGGAATGTTTCCGCGTACCACTGGTCCCTGTGCGGTATCATAGTCTCCGTATAGTTCTTCGTCAGTAAACCACAGTTTAATTTCTTGCTCTGCTTCTTCAGGATTACCAGAGGCGTGCAAAATATTAGGGAGTGTTGAGCCAATAGGATTAGTATAGCCACGTGTTATATGTGTGTAGTCACCTCTTATTGTTCCCGGCGCTGAATCTTTTGGATCGGTTGTGCCAACCATTTTGCGTACGTGAGACACAGCTTCAATACCTTCAAGTACAAATGTGATGACTGGAGTTTCGGTCATCTGATGCAAGGTTACGTTATAAATATCTTCACCCCAGCGGCTGATCAAATTACTGATGCCTTCGTAGTGCTTGTGAAAATGCTGTTCATCTGGTGCAACCATCTTCATTGCCACAATTTTTAAGCCAGCTCGTTCAAAACGAGTGATAACTTCACCGATAATCCCCCGTTGAATTGTGTCTGGCTTAAGAATAATTAGCGTTCGCTCCATGTGGCTCCTTGTTTGATTTGTTTATATCATTTTAACAGATAACAGGGCGATGAGCACCACTGCCAAGGCAATTCGGTACCAGCCAAACCAGTACAAACCTTTTTTACTAAGAATCTTGAGCAAAATATGTATAGCAAGAATGCCGGTGATGAATGAAATAAGGTTGGCAACAACAAATGCAGTTGTTTCAGTTTGTACAAAATGCTGACCAGATTCACTCAGTAACACCTTAAGTGATGCGCCGGCAATAACCGGCACACTCATTAGAAAACTCCACTCTGCAGCAACTTTGGTTGAAAAACCAAGTCGAAGTGCTGCGAGCATAGTTACACCCGAGCGTGATGAGCCAGATACCAAGGCGACACACTGGGCAACACCAATCAGAATTGTTTGTTTGTAGGTAATTTTATGAAGATCTTTATTGGCACCGAGTTGAGGCTTTGGTTGCCACTTGGATGAAATGATCATTAGTATACCAATTAAAAGCAACATAATTGTGGCCGTTACAGGGCCATGCAGATACAAAGAAATGAAGTCTTGCAAAAAGAAGCCAACCAGAATTGCCGGTATGGTAGAAATAACTAGCTTAAGAGCCAAACTGATATCACGGCGCTGCACGATATCTAGAATAATTTCCAAAAACCGCCTTCGGTAGTAAATCAGCACAGCAAAAAGAGTACCGAAGCTCACAAGTACATCGAACTCAAACGAGCTAGGATCGTTAAACAATCGACTAAAAATTAGAACGTGGCCAGAACTTGAAACTGGAAGGAATTCAGTAACACCCTGCAATACACCAAGCAAAATAATTGTAAGCATGTTCATTGCATATAATTATACCGCGTTTGTGCAATTTCTAATCAGCAGTTTATATAGGCAAATATTGAACACATATTGCCCACTATTTACACGTCTTAAGTCAATAGCTTAAACCCGAGGAACACAACTTTACGGTGTTATCCTGAACTTGCCGTGCCCCTAGAAGTCTTTTTCGGGGATTCAGAATATACTAAATAACTCTGAAGCTACTAATTCCTCAATTTCGAAAACCCCAGTTTGTCATTCCCGACTCCGATCGGGAATCTATAAAATACTGGATTCTCAATCAAGTTGAGAATGACACCGTAGGTTTTGAAGCTCAGGCTACCAATAAGATGACGGAAGTGATATTGAATGATACTATAAGCAGTATGGCCACTTACCTTTCCGATACCATACACGAATTTTTAGAATACTTAGAGATAGAACAAAATCGCTCACTCAAGACTATTGAAAACTATCAACGTTACTTAGAACGCCTGGTTGAATTCGCTGGTGATATTGAAGTTAGTAAGTTCAACACAGAAACACTGAGAAAATGGCGCCTGTGGCTTAATCGTCTGGAAGAAACTGGTGGAGCATCTGTTTCAGTGACCACTCAAAACTACCATTTGATTGCGCTGAGAAGCTTTTTAAAATTTTGTTCAAAACGCGGAATTGAAACACTGCCACCGGAAAAAGTTGAACTTGCCCGTGCTAAACGAAAGCAGGTTACTTTTTTGAATTCAGATGAACTAGAGGCTTTATTCGCCCAGCCCGACGTGAACACAAAAATTGGCCTGCGGGATCGGACAATTCTTGAACTGCTATTTAGTGGCGGGCTCCGTGTCTCAGAACTTACAAACTTAAATACCGAACACGTAAGTACCAAACGTCGTGAATTTACTGTTCGCGGTAAGGGTCAAAAAGATCGTCCAATTTTTATGAGTGATGCTGCCGCCTCCTGGATAGATGAATATCTAAAAGCACGCACCGACAGCTCCCCTGCTCTCTTTATAAGATACGGTGGCACCAAGCAAATCGATACAAGTGGCGACTTTCTACGCCTAACACCTAGAAGTATTCAACGTATAATATCTCATTACGCCAAACTAGCGGGAATCACTAAAAAAGTTTCGCCGCACACTCTGCGACACAGCTTTGCAACCGATCTTTTAATGAATGGGGCGGATATACGTAGTGTTCAAACTATGCTTGGTCACAGCGATATTTCTACAACCCAAATATATACCCACGTTACGGATCCACACCTCAAAGAAGTGCACAAGAAGTTCCATAAAGATATTGAACCTCGTTAGAAAATACACGCAGGCGCCGCCTTTCAACCTAGTTAAAACAGTCTCCAAGATCTTCAAAACCAGACACCTGATCGGTAATAGAGTAGTGTTTACAAATGCCATCACCTCCAATTACCGCTGCCTCTGGTAGGTTGTCCATAATTACACCGTTGTTCAAATTAAATGTTTGGCGAACCCGCTTGAAAGTATTGCCAGCTTTTCCGGTAACATCGATCTGAATGACACTACCGGTTAATGGGACTTTATTATTACTACCTTCAGGAGTTAGTGAAAGCTGAACAGCTGTAGTTCCATATAATGAATGGAGCCGAGCAAATAATGCGAAACTGCTCAATTGATAACCTGTTAATCTAATTCTTTGCTCGCATAGATAACCATCAAAAGTATTACCGTTTCTATGGTCGTAGCAACGAGCAGCCTGCACAGCCTTATCTGGAGTGGGCGGTGTACTAATATTTAATGGAACTAACCCACCGCCCGCACTCTGTGAGACTGGATTCAAGAAGAACACACTTTGCTTTAAGTCGCCTCCAACAAACGTACTCTTATTAAGTGGGTACGAAATTATCGCAGCTCGTAGAGCCGGGTGTATTTTATAACCCTCACCGGTGATCCACTTTTCTTGGCTTGTAAAAGAGGTGTCCGCAGCGTCTCGAATACCCAATTCTTGTTTTACGGCGTCATTCTTTGATGACCAACGAATAACTAAATCATATGTACCAGACAGATCGGTCATGACGGCAGGCAATAAACGTGCCATTCCGTTTGAATCTTGACCAACTGAAAATTCTATACTAGAAGGAGTTGTATCTATTAGCTGACACGTATAAGCCAGGTAGCCATTTGCATCTAGCTTGCCACTGCTTCCAGTGGGCTTAAAATCACCACACTCAGTTTTACCAGTGTAGCCAGGATTAATCGATATCTCTCTAAGAGCATCTTGAATACCAGATTCGGCGGAATAGTAGGCTCTGGTACTTAAATCAAAATTTAAAGCTTCAGCTTGACCCGAAATTGCACTCCGAATATAAGCAGTTACTACAACCGTAATAATTATAGAAAATATAACGACACTCAAAATAGCTGCCGCACCTTTTTGATCTAATCGTTTCATAAGCTGTTCCCCCGTGGATTAACAATAAAATTGAACTGCTGAACAGCACATGTTGCGACATTAGAACTTTCAGCCGTACCCTTACAGCGCCATCTGTCATTTGCATCTACCGGCACATGAATAGCGTCATCTTCGCGAGTAGAAAATACACCGCTAACAGCATAAAGCTGAGTTCCAGCATCATTATCCGTACCGATTGCAGAAACCGAAATACCCGCTCGTACTATGTAGCGTTCGCCCAAGATAGCTTTTTTATCATTTAATGAATCCGATCCACACGACCCAGTGCTTTTATATACACCTCCGAGAGAACCTTCCGATGAATATTGCCATAAGTAACATGTATTGGAAAAACTTAGCCAACTCCAATTATCTGCTATTGTATTTTTACAATTTGGATAATCTGCATTCGTACTGTAGCAGGCCTGCGGCAATGAATGAGTTGGTTGCGACCTCATTGTTCGTGTAATGTCGTCGGAAACCGCTTGTACACCGCTAGAAAGCTGTTTTTTTATAGTACCTCTGTTAAAAGTACGATTCATGCCAATAAAGCCAACGGATGAAATCACTAATACTGTTGAAAACAGCACCATAGCGAGCATCAGCTCAGTAAGCGTAAATCCATCTTGAGCATATCGTACAAAGCGTATGTTTTGAATGATCCTTCTACTCATACCAATTTGTGCCTCTCGGATCTTCGACTGCATTCGGATTAGTTCGAAGGGCATTCAAGTATTGGGCATGGAAAATAAAGTTTTCATATTTACTATCAATACTTGTTGCTTCATCTGGCCAAAACCAATTAGCCGGCACAAAGAATGCCAATGGGTATGGGTTCGTAGGGTTATTGTCGAACATATTCGGATGGATATCTACTAAATCAATATCATCACCTGGAGTAGTAACATTAACCGGAACTGTTTGTGCTGCCATTCTGAGGAACGTTCTATATCGTTTAATATTAAAATCTCCTCGGCTAGCTCTGTTATTCGCAGGGATTTGTTCAAAACCAGTAATTACCACTCTCCCTGTTTGACGGACTGCCCCAGAAGGTGTCAATGTGTTGTGTGAATTCGAAAATATTTGCAAATTAGATGTTTTGGCAACAACTTGCTCTGCGCCAACTACACCATCGGCGGTCAGTTGATATGCAATATTAGCATTACCAGCAAACATATCGGCAGATTTATAAGACCTTGATCCAGTTAGACCAATATTGTTTACACCGCCATCAACTTCACCGTCAAAAACAAGCCAAAGTTGATGAACAAATCCACCGCCCCTCTTCTTAGGGGTGTAGTCTATTGTTATACGCTCGAGGTAATCATTTTTATATGTTTCGACTACATTCATACCGACAACATAATCATTATAATCCCTATCGGCACTTGGCCGGTAGTCTTCAAACACTAGAGTAGTTGTGCCGGAATCTTCAATGAAGGTGTCGCTGGGTGGTGTCACTACAGAAGCTAAATTCTCTCTGTTCAGCCTAACAATAAATTGAGCGCTATCGGTATTTTGAACTGAACCAATTGTTCGCCAACAAGCACGGACATAAAAGTCGTAATATTGAGGATCCGATTCTGGGTTGGGTTTATACTGTACTGCCAACCAACTATCAGCATCTGGAATTTGTTTTTTGTTTGGGTTTTTAACTAATGTGCCACTATTGTTCGCATAATGAAATACAGTGCTAGCTGTGATACTTGGCGCGGTGCATGGGTTATCATCTAGCCCAATAGCGGTAGCTTGTACAGACGAAATTAAATCATTGATTTTATAACCACTCTTAGCATATTGAGCTTTTATAATTTCCGCTTGTTCTTTCATGGCATTGACCATTTCAACTCGTTTTTGAGAATTTATGCCAATCTGCGTTGCTCGGTTGGTAATACCCCAAGAAATGAATAAAAAGGCGGTCAGCAGTGTCATAGCCAGCATGACCTCTACGATTGTATCCCCTTTTGCGCTGATTTTAGTCCGACTTAACACCTAGCACCCCTCAAAAGTTACGGTTGGTTTTAGCCCGTTATCATTATACTCGAGCTGGGCAGATCTACCGGAAAGTTCCACGCAAAACTTAGTGGGCAAGCTACCAACATTAGATGAATTTATTGTGGAATCGTTGTCTGGCAAAATGACCGACGCATTAAGGGTCATGAGTTTAGTTTCGGTACCATTTGGATCTTGCAAATAAAGCAACGCTACATCGCTAGTTGGTTCTATTTTACGCAGCCCGTTGTTATATAGTGCCTCCGAAACGCTGCTATCGTAGCCAACAATGGTAGGGTTATAGCAAAAAAGCTCACCGTATTCCAAGTGGGCTGTGCAAACGGAGCCTATTTTACGAGCCGAAACCACAGGATAAAAACGTGCTCTGTCTTCAGAGAATACGACGACTTTACCGTTGATGATACAATTTTCAGATGAACCTGCTGTATGACTAGTTGGAACCTGATCTATGCTTGGTGTACCACCTGGAACTGTACATTCGATGTTAGCCGGCCGTGAATTCACGCCTGCTTGAAAATCCGAGAGCTGACGCTCCGTTGTTGATTCCAAAGTTCTTACCGCATCTGTAAAACGTACATTTCGAAGACGCGGCCCAAGCCCAGCAAACGCTATAAGCGCCAGTAAACCGGTTATTGCAAAGAATAACGCTACCTCTAACAGTGTAAAACCACGTTTATTCAAGTCTCACCCCTTTAAATACATTGTAACATAAGCACGATCACTACAGGATAGTTTCAATTTACGTTTTTCGTTTCTCAAACTCTGAATGAAGAGCCCTGTATTCCGTCATTCCAGCGTAGGCTGGAATCCAGACACTATTATAAATCACTTGCAAGATCACGCCACGCAGGATTCTCCATTTCGATCAGATTAACCTTCCAGGCTCTCTTCCAAGCCTTCATGTTCTTTTCTCTTGTGATTGCAGATTCAATACTGTCGTGCGCTTCAAAATAAACCAGGGTGTGCACATTGTATTTATTCGTAAAGCTTCCGGGGTCACTTTGCTTATGCTGGTCTGTTCTTCGTACAATATCATTTGTAACGCCGATGTAAAGCGTGCCGTTTTTAGCACTTGCTAGGATATAGACGTAATATTGACGAAGTTTCATAGCTTGATCTGTTATTTTCTGGATTCCAGCCTGCGCTGGAATGACGGGGCGGATGTTCGATGTTATGTGTGCTACATCCCTACGAGAGATTTGTACCAATCTATCGCTTGTTGGCCAAACAACATACTAAGATATGTTGCGGTGATCAGGAACGGCCCAAATGGAATACGCATTTTTTTACGATACTTTCCCATAATAAGTAGTACCAAGACCAAAGCTGTACCTAGATAAGATGCCAGAGCTAAACCAAAGAGTGCTTTTTGCCACCCTAGAACCGCACCCATTGCAAAACCGTACCGAACATCTCCCCCACCAATCCACTTACCGTTTGATATCTGATACATAATCCAGAAGAAACCACCAATTACTATTGAGCCAATCACTGCTGACGAGGCGACGTCCCAACTCTTAGTAGAAATAGCCAGTAGAGTAACGAAGATCACCGCGAGCACATCGAAGACATATATAAGGCTTGTGGGCATTATCATCCAACGAAGATCATATATGACCAAAGCAACCAGTGGCACTAGCCCAATAACCCAGGTAACGAACATAAGCCATTCTAAGGCAGAGCTGGTTTCATACGGCCAGAACATCAAGGAACTAACAGCCAAAGCCCCAACAAGCAGCTCTACTACAGGATACTGCCATGAGATAGTCTTTTTGCAGTAGCGACACGTGCCACCAAGAGTCAGCCAACTAAATACCGGAACTAGATCGTACCACGCCAGCTCATGCTTACAGTGAACACACATGGAACGACCATTCACGATTGAAAGCTCTGGTTTTTTAAAACCTTTCTTTCCAGCCTTTTCTTGTTCGCGCATCCGCCACACAAGTGCGTTAACGAAACTACCGAGCGCAAGGCCAAACAGGGAAACTATAATTATGTTCATATATTTACTTTTAATTCACACATAATTTAGTTTAATTTTACCATGTAAAGTACCAAATAATTACTGATATTCGACAACTTTTGCTTCAGACAAAAGACCTACTGCGTACTCCTACAATAAACAGCGCCACTTTCGAGCTTAATTTTAACAGCAACGCTACCCTGTTGAGGTATAAAATCAGCACCACTGCACTTTTGATTTTTTCCATACTGCATTGGCCAATATATTAAACCTGAGCCAGCATATTCCAGATTAGGCGCAGGTTTGTTAGCAATATTGCCTTCTTCTAGGTACCTGTGGCCGGACGGGTCTTTAAATTTATCTCCACCCATATATTGCGGTATAAACGTGCTAGTAAATCCAACGCCTCCCGGTGAACCAAATGCCCAATGCCCTCCATCCGCCGGGTAGTCTCCAGTGTTCGTTTTGTAGTTTTCAAGTTCGGCCACCACTTTATGCACATCTGCCCGCCGCTGAGTATCTCTTCTGTTGCGTGATACTTGCTGGAAAGCTAAGAAAGCTAATAGGAAGATTAGACCTCCGATTGCAAGAACAAGTACTACTTCTATGAGGGTAAACCCCCTAGACGAACTCAGACTAGGACCTCTGAATTTTTGTTTCACAACTATGAATCTCTACAAACTGATCCTTTTTCAAGCTTCATCCTTACTGAATATCCACCCGCGACACCTTTACAGTCTAGTACTACGAATAACATGTCACCGGTAGTAATTGGATAATTACCCACATTGTTTGTAGTGTCAGCAAGTGATACCACTCTGTAATTGCTACCGGACGGGTCTTTAAATTCGTTGGCACTATTACACATACCGGTCTTTAATACGACCATAAACTTATCGGCATCTGTCACGCACGCGTCTTTAGGGCTAGTGGAAGGGCCGCTACCAAAGCCAAAAACAGTGGTAGGTGAAGTAGTAATATTATTGTTGCTCAAATAATTTTGTACTTCTGCAACAATTCTACCTGCATCACTACGTCTTTGTGTATCTCGACGATTAGCGCTCACCTGTTGGAAAGCGATAAATGCTAATAGGAAGATTAGACCTCCGATTGCAAGAACAAGGACTACTTCGATAAGAGTAAAGCCCTTCGACGTGCTCAGGGCAAGTCCTTGTTTGTTAGTTAATTTTTTCATTTCCACACCCTTTCTGAAACTGTTATTAACAATGTGCTAATGGTTATTATACATTATTATTACGTCAATCAAATAGACCCAACGAGGGGTCTATTTGATTAGAGTAAATTCTTTTTACTAAATTTAGTAAATTATTTACTGTCCCGACATGCAACACCTTTTTCAAGCCCGATTTGGACACTTTTACCTGCTGTTGCATCACAGTTTACAGTAGAATTAAATCTAATATTGTTAACGGCTAGTGCAGTGTTTGGCGTCGCTACGCCAGCTACTATAGTATAGGCACCTTGCGGGCCATCAAACGTACCAGACTTACAGAGATACGTACCCATGAAGGCTCCGAAGCTATCAGCAGTTGGTGTCGCACAAGTTTCTGCTGCTACTGAAGAATTAGGATATTTATTTTTATCTCCGTAGTAGTTTTCTAGCTCAGCAAGTACACGGCCTGCATCACTACGTCTTTGTGTATCTCGACGATTAGCGCTCACCTGTTGGAAAGCGATAAATGCTAATAGGAAGATTAGACCTCCGATTGCAAGAACAAGGACTACTTCGATAAGAGTAAAGCCCTTCGACGTGCTCAGGGCAAGTCCTTGTTTGTTAGTTAATTTTTTCATTTCCACACCCTTTCTGAAACTGTTATTAACAATGTGCTAATGGTTATTATAGCGGGGTGGGCGGTGGTGTCAAGTGCGGAAGTGAAAAAAGAAATATGCAATATGGAATATGGGGTGGCTGTCTCGCTTCGCGAGGTATTTAAAACTGGATTCCCGATCAAGTCGGGAATGACAACACCGTCGCCAGACAATGGGGTACAAGCACTACCCTACTGGGCGATGTTTTCGCTAGCAAGGCCGTAGACTGGGACTAGAATAGACATAACTATACCGCCGACCACTACGGCTAAAAGAATCATAAGAACTGGCTCTATAGTGGTGCTGATGGCTTTGATCTTGTTATCAAGCTCGTTTTCGTAATATGTAGCAGCCTTGTCCATCATCTGGTCCATTGCCCCAGATTGTTCGCCTACCTTAAGCATCTGTGGAACTAGCGGTAAAAAGACAGCTTCAGCCTTCAGAGAAGCGGAAAGAGGCTTACCACCCTTTACCTTCTGTGCTGCACGGGCAATTGCATTTTCAACATGTACGTTATCGACTGCTTTAGAAGTGATCCGGAGCATTTCAAGCATTGGAACACCACTTGCCATCAATGTTTGTCCAGTACGGCAGAATCGGGCCATGTACAGTTTACGAAAGAGATCTCCAAACATTGGAACTTTTAGTTTGAACTTATCGGCAAAAGCAATACCTGAATCAGTTCTGAACCACCTACTTATAAAGAATACCGCCGCGCCAAGGACTATAAGAATTAGCCACCAGAAATTGATCAAGAACTTACCACACCAGATTAAGATTGAAGTTAGAAACGGTAATTCTTTGTCGAAATCTTTGTAGATTAGCTCAATTTGCGGCACTACTGTTGTCAGCAAGAATGTTACCACCCCACTAATCACGAAAACAACGATTGCCGGATACACTAAAGCACCGCGAACCTTGCTGATCATGTCGGCATCTTTTTCTTGCTGATTAGCAATTCGCTCGAGTGCTTTGTCGAGCGTACCAGATGTTTCTCCAGCCGCAATAAGAGCAATGTATACGGCGTTAAATATTTTTGGATGCTTAGACAGTGACTCAGAAAAAGAAACACCGCCTTCAACAGAAGCTATTACCTGATTAATAACGGTAGCGAACTTTTTATTACCGGTCTGTTCACCCACAGTTCGTAGGCTCTGAGTCAGCGGTAGACCAGCATTAATTAGTGTAGAAAGTTGTCTAGAAAATAAAATTTTATCTTTAGTGCTAATTCTACTGGTCAGTGTACGAAGAAGCGAATTGCCTTCTTCTTTAATAGACACTTTCAGGGGTGAGAGTCCTTGGGCAATAATCAACCTGCCAGCCGCCGACTCCGTCTCGGCTTCAACCAAACCATGTACGGTTGTACCGTCTGATTTTTTAGCTGTGTACTGGAAAGTGATCATTGCAATCCCTCTAAGATAGGAGCAAATAGCAAATAGCAAATAGAAGAAACCCCTCGACTTCTGTTATCTATTTGCTTGTATCTATTTGCTGTTTGCATAATTAGCCTCGCATAAGCCTTTCGAATTCTTCTAAATCAACGGCGAACATCTTTGCGTCATCATATGTAATTGTTCCAGCTTTAATAAGTGAAATCAGGTTACGATCCATTGACTGCATTCCCTTGTCGGCGCCTGTCTGGATTACTGCGTCTAGTTGGTGACTCTTACCTTCACGAATAATGTTACGTACCGCTGGTGTGGCGATCATAATTTCTGAAGCGGCTATACGACCACCGCCAATTTGCGGCACTAATCGCTGTGAACAAATTGCCATCAGGATGTTTGAAAGCTGCGCCCTCACCTGCGGCTGTTGGTGTGGCGGAAATACGTCGATCATACGATCAATTGATTGTGCAGCTGAGTTAGTGTGCAGTGTTGCGAACACTAAGTGGCCAGTTTCGGCGATTGTAATTGCTGCGGAGATGGTTTCTAGATCTCGCATCTCACCAATCAGTACAACGTCTGGATCTTGACGCAAGCTAGATCGAAGCGCTGCACTAAATGAATAGGTGTCGTAGTGAACTTCACGCTGAACAACCACTGATTTTTTTGACTGATGCGTAAACTCTATTGGATCTTCAATGGTAATAATGTGGTCTGCACGTTCATTATTGATCTTGTCGACAAGTGCTGCGAGTGTTGTTGATTTACCCGAGCCTGTTGGACCAGTCACCAACACCAAGCCACGTGGATAATCTGCAAAACCATTTACAATATTTGGCAAACCAAGTTGTTCTACAGTAAGGAGTGTGTTTGGAATCAAGCGAAGTGATGCAGCCATGTTGCCACGTTCATGAAAGGCGTTCACACGGAAACGGCCTAGATCACCGAATGCGAAACTGAAATCAAATTCTTTATCTTTTAGCAGAACCTGCTTTTGATCTTCATCGAGAATTGAAAATACCAAATGCTCTAATGACTCTTCTGTAAGAACAGGAGCACCACTGATAGGACCAAGTTTACCGTCTACGCGAATCATAGGCGCAAGCCCAACTTGCAAATGAAGATCAGAAGCCTTCCGCTTCACTACCTCTTCTAATAAATTCTCTATCCTCAAAGTTGCCGCCGCCATCTCCACCTCCTTGTTATGCACTGTCTGCTGCAGTAACACGGTTGACTTCGTCTATAGTTGTCAGCCCTGTTAATGCTTTTAGATACCCGTCTTGACGCATCGTCATCATACCGAGTTCTGAAGCTTTTTGTTCTATATCACCAGATGTAGAACGATTGAGAATCATAGATTCGAGCTCATCGTTTACGTCGATAACCTCGTACAGACCCACACGCCCCTTATATCCACCGGGTGTTTGTGAAGTTTCTTTACCTCTCCATAAAGTATAAGCGCTTTGACCCTTGAGAGGCAAGTTCTTATACCCAAGTTCTTCGGCAAGCTTAAGTACCTCATCTTGTTTTTCTGGAAGAAAACGCCCAACCGACTGCTGAATTGCGGCGGTTTCGGCTGCATTAGTCTGATAGGTTTCTTTGGTCTCAGAATTACGACGCACAAGACGCTGACCAATAATCGTATTAACTGTTGATGCTATTAGGAACGGCTCTATTCCCATGTCGAGTAGTCTTGGCAAAACACCAGAAGCTGAGTTGGTGTGCAGTGTAGAAAAGACAAGGTGACCCGTCAGAGCCGCTTGAACGGCAAGATTAGCCGTTTCTTTGTCTCGAATCTCACCAACAAGTACTACGTCTGGGTCTTGACGCAAAATTGAACGGAGCCCAGTTGCAAATGTTAGCCCGACATTAGCGTTTACCTGAATTTGGTTAACACCGTCCATTTTATATTCAACCGGATCTTCCAACGTGACAATATTAATGGTATCGTTCTTAATTTCTTGAACTAAGGCATACAGGCTGGTTGATTTTCCGGATCCAGTTGGTCCAGAGGTAATAATCATACCATTTGGCTTTTTGAGACCCTTCCTGATAGCCCGTAAGGATCGGCCTGCATAGCCTAGGTCTTCTAATTTAAAGCTGGTATTTGATTTGTCTAAAATACGTAGAATAACCTGCTCACCCCAAACAACTGGACTAATTGCTATACGAAGGTCGGCATCATGCGGACCAATCCGTACGGTAAACTGACCGTCTTGCGGTATCCTATGTTCATCAATCTTCAAGCTAGAAAGAATCTTAACACGCGAGATTAGTGCCGGCTCAATACTTTTAGGTAGCTTCATGATCTCGCGGAGTACACCGTCAACACGACACCTAATCCTAAGACTGGTTTCTTGTGGTTCAATATGAATATCTGAAGCACGTGCTCTAACCGCATATTCCAAAATTGTGCTGAGTGCTCGACTGATCGGCGAATCTTGAACAATAGTGGCAACTTCTTCTTTTTCAGCATTCCGTTTTTCACGACCTGTCTGCATGATCTCTTTAAGGCTTTCATCGCCTTCAAGTTCGCTATCAACAGAAGTGATCGCCTCACTCACACCTTCCTGTAGATTGGTATTGTACATTTCTAGTACGTGACGAATCCCCTCTTCTGAAGCCATGTAAACCTTGAGGGCTTTACCAATTTTATTAGCCAAAAAGTCGACAGCCTGTACATTGTTCGGATCAAGCATTGCCACTGCTAGACGGTGTTGCATCTCGCCAAGTGGCACCGCCATGAAGCGCTCGGCAGTCTCAAGTGGCAACAGATTCAATACAGCTGGTGAGATCTTAGAAGCAACCAAGTTAACGTAGGGCAAACCTAAAACATCTGCAGTAAGTTTTGTGAGTTGCTCGGCTGTTACCTTGCCTTCCTGAACAATATAGCTCAGAAATGGTATTTTTGCGTCTGCGGCTCCTTTTTCAAGTACCTGCAAGTCTGTCTGGCTAACCAAATTTGAAGAGATGATCAATTGCTTGATTTTGGTTTGATTGTCTTCAGAAAGGATGCTCACCCCTGCACTCCTTTACTAATTATTGTCGAATGGCGCATTAGATTGCTGACCCTCGCCGTTAATTTCAACCGTCGGATCAATAGCTTTGTCGTTGAATACCCTTGAATCTGGTGCCGGAAAACTTGCTTGCACAGGAGCAACACGCTCTACCTTTACAGGGTTATTTTTTGGTGATCCAATTATCGCATTAGCTATAAAATACGAAACTACTCCAGCAATTGCCGCTATTAGCACCAAGCTTGCTATATCGTTTTTTTTCATCGTACTTCCTCCAACGTAACTTCGAGCGATCGTGCTGGCTGGTAATATGTTTTAGCTTGGAGTGTTGCTTTGAGTTCAGAATTTGAGCCACTAAAATCAACGCTTTTTACAATAATCGGACGGATGCTTTTTTCCAAGTTTTCGATATATCTATTTATAGCCTCGTAACTACCCGATACACTAAGGCTTAGGGTAATTTCTTGAGGCTGTGAAGTGTTTTGTTCCTTAAGCGCACTCACGGACTGATCGGTTCCAACTCCACTATCCAACTTAACTCCCGACTGGTCTGCGAGAAACTCCATAGAAGTCACCAAAGCTGCGTAGTCATAGGTTGGCGGCAAGGCGTGAAGAATTGTTTTGTCGTTATTTGTTGCTCGCTTCTGTAGATCTGGGAACTGGGTTGCAAGCTGATCTAGGCTACTGATATTATTTTCTATATCAGCTCTTGCTTTGGTTTTTGCACCAATTACGCGGTCGTTGTAAGACTTTTTCTGCCACAAGAAGCGAACGGAAATTAGACTAAACATTACGATGACAGCACTAATAGTAACGGCAATGAATACTGTAGAGTTGGCTCGGTCGATTTTTGCTCGCTTACCATCAACTACCTTATTTATATTATTTTCACTCATAGCTGGGCCCCTGGAATAAGTTCATTAAATGGTTTGCTTTCTGGTAATAACAAATCCTCAGATGATGCGTTAACTTTAATAAGAGTCTTGCTTACAGACGGATCGAACATGACTGGATTAAAAGTAAATGTAATTTCAAAACTGACTGGCTTACCATCGGTTGCAGACTCAGACTTACCAAGACTATTAAACACAACACCAGTAAACGGCTGCAACTTTTGTTCAGCGCCTCCTTGAACGTAGGTAAACTGAGCACTCTTAAGATTGTTTGCGAGCTCGTTTGCCCTTTCGTAGGAAACTGTCGATCCGGCAATTGTCAGAGTGTTTGCTTCAAGATTTAGCGCCACTTTATTATACGTTACAACACGAGGAGTGAACTGCTTTAGGTAATCAAAAATTCGTGACGTCACTACCTGCTTGTCTTTGAGCGCCGGAATCTGCTCTAAAACACCCTGTACGGTGACAATTCGTTGGGCATTAGGCTTCTTTTTAACCTCTTGAATACCTGCATCAATATCACCCTGTACCCGCTTCTGGTACTGAGGCTGTACCACCTGAACGTAGGCAAAGAATAGTATGGTTAACGCGGAAACAACAATAGAAACCAATACCGCACCAACAAGCACAGTATGCTTTGTCTGCTGGGCTTTTAGATATTCCTGTTTTACATCTGGCAGTAAATTAACTTGAATCATAGTGAAGCCCTCTGTGCCAAGCCAACCGCAACTGCAAATTGATGATTAACGCTCATAACCTGTTCGTGAACGGTATTGCTATAACTTACATTTTGCCAACTATTACCGATCTGCACGGATTGAATGCCGGTTGCGCTCGCTAGATATTGCCCAAATCCAGGCACAATTGCAGCAACACCAGTCATGCTGATGCTGGTAATTGCTGAGTTTTGGTACCTAGTACTGAAGAATTTAATCGATTTCTGTATTTCGGCAGTAATTGATTCAACACTTGGTTCTAACGCGTGAGCAACTTGGCCTTCAAGTTTTGAACTGTCCAGTCCGAATTTATACATTAACTGATTCGCTTGATTATCTGCTACTGAAAGATTCTGCGCAGCGGCCCGCACCATAGTCTGACCACCAGTTGGTATTGAACGGACAAGACGCGGCACACCACCAAATGTGATAACTATATCTGTAGTATATTCACCAACGTCAACAATCAGCTGACCAGCCGACTGATTGGCCGCCGTAGTGAGCGAACGAGATAGGGCAAGTGAATCTGGTTCAAGTGAGATAACATTCAAACCAATTGCTTCGAGCATATCAAGGCGCGCTTCACTAAACTTGTTAGCAACACTGGCCAGAAGCACTTCCATCTTGCCTGCCTCAACTGGGGAATCTCCAAGAATCACCCAGTCAATTTTAGCTTCATCAACCGACATTGGAATAAACTGATCAGCTTGATACTTAATTGTCCCACCAAATTCTTGGGGTGACATCTTAGGGACATCGGCTATTGTTACGAATGCTTTGTTCGAAGGTATACCCACAGCAACATTACGAGTTGAGATGCCGGTTTCAGCTACTAACGACTTTACCGCCTCGGCTATCTTCAGTTGATCAGCAGGCGCGTCTGAAAGCGCCGTTTTAACATCTATTGCCACGGCGCCATATTTCACCAGCGTCTGATGTGCACCACTACCACGCAGTTGCACAACTCTTATAGCACTGCTGCCAATATCAAGAGCAAAGAAGTCACCCACCACATTGAAAATCGAACTCTTCATACTTAGCTATTAGTTTAACATAAGCATAAGCACTTGCAACACCTTATAAACTACACTCGTTTTGCGAAGTTACTGGTTAGTAAATCGGGGGCAGCTCAGTTGTATTGAGAGGCCGGCTACTAACCCCACTACCAGTTTGCGTCGTAAATGGATTTGCAAAGTAGAATGCGGGGTTAAAATTAACGAACTCTGCAGAACACTTATTAAGCGGACCTACCATTTGATTATAGTCGCTTGCAGCGTTCACCAAATTTGCTTCGGGCTCAGATGCTACTGCGCAATGTGAGTTGTTCGCATTAGGTAGCGTATCTGCCTGCTTACCAAGTGTGCCGAAGTTGCGACGCCATTCGATCTTTGTAGCCGAGAGTGCTCCGTTAACCCTCAGTTGACTATTGCATGAGGTGACTATCATACTGCCACCCACGCATGTATTCAATGTGCTGTTATTTGTTGCTAAGAAGTATCCGTCAAGATACGTAACATTTGGTTGGATATCAATACCCCCCGTGGCAATCACAGTCAATGAAGGCGTCGACAAAACACCGTTTGCGCCAGATGAAATACCCAAATTTGCAACATTACCCGCAATCGTAGCTTTACCATTTACAAATAAGGTCACCTTTCTACCTATTGGCATGAAGATACCATTTAGAGTTATATCGCCCCCTGTTCGTAAATACTGGCTGTCTCCAGGTGAAATTGCTGAAACCAGTTCACTATACGTCGAGACGATAGGTGCCGACGCCGCTCTTGCCTGTTGCTCAGATATATCTACACACGGTAAACTTTCCTTCTCGTAATACTCACCGTATTTCTGTTGTGTACCAATAAGGGTATTTGCAAACAATATGTCTCTAAACAAATTTGACCTATAATATCCGTTATTCGAAATGAAGCTACTGCTATTCCCAGAGCTACTGCCATTACTAGCATTACCCGAATCAATTACACCGTACGCAAAAGCAGCATACTGCGCCGAAGAGCTACCACTTTTTATACCATCCAGATCTGCAGAATTATATAAATGAGACCTTGAGCCATTGGCTTTAATATAGCCTTTTGCTTTGGTGTTTGTAGGGTCAAATGCAACCCTTCTTGTGTCGCAACTAGTAGCATTATCCGCAAAAACCGCCCCGGCAATCACATCAGACCCTTGCACCCGTAGGAATGGGTAATTAGTATTTGCTGTATACGGGTCAGGTGCGTTAGCACATGATGCCCCGTCGGTATTAGTGTAAGACCCTGGCGATGACGGAGCACGCACTTCGGCGGACGGATTGGGCGTATTATAGTCTAGAATTTCATATATAGCATTCGAATAACTCTGAAAAACATACATTCTATCAGCACTCGAAGTCCAAGAAGAAGTCATTTGATAAGGTGCGGGTCCTGCATTTATTAATCCACTCAGCGGAGAATTGCCGTATATTGTCGTCGGAATAGTCTGACCTATAAAACCGCTCGTGGGTATGCGTATGACTCTCCCCGAGATAGAATGAATGCCGTACAAAGCGCCTCCTATGTAAACAAGGTCTGAAGTTTCCGATGCATCAGAGTCACTCAATGTATATGAAGTTTGTGCACGTGAAGCAACATTAACCCTAACTATCGTACTTCCACCTGCGCTCGGTATGTACCAGAGATTCCCGGATGCATCCATATCACCAGCAATCGTTCTTGAGCTCGAGGGCACTATTCCAAGAAGATTTGTGGAGCCATCTACACCGATTCTAACAAGATTACCATTGCTAGCACCCGAACGCACAATGCCATACATGTAATTATCTAGGGTATTGTAACCTATTGCATTAATAGTTAGCCCGGTATTCTCTATAAATGCACGTTGGGCGGTAGTAGGTATAATTGAATATAATGATACATTGGCAATTTGATAAAATCCCGAGGTACAGCTGAATGCAGCTGGACTATTCCCAACATTTAACATGATCCCGCAATTATCTAAAACGGCATCATGCCAGGTACCGTCAATATTTTGTAATTCCCAGCTTAGTGCGTATGAACCCACTGTACTCGGCGCAGTAAAGCTCAATGTTGAGGTTGATGTACGATTCATTCTGAGCATATTACCAGCGTCAGGCGTAAGACCAACCGTCTTTTGGGACAGTATGGTGCTATCCGGTTTCAATCCTAGCCGATATCGAGTTGTATCCCAATCAACGGCTCCAGGTAAGTTCCCCCCATTGGTAACCTGAAAAGTTAATACGACATTCTGACCGGGGGCAATGTTTCCAGCTGGAGATGACGTGACCGAACATCTACTGGGGTTGGTTTTGATGATAGATAAGTATATATTCATAGAAACCTCGTCTGTCTCCCCTTGGCTGGTAGCGGTATAGACTACACCCTTACCAGTTACTTGTACCGTATAGTTCCCCGAAACGGGAAACTTAGAACCGTCAACTCGAAAAGTTACGTCTTGATATCGCCAACTATGAGGGTTATAAGAACCCATCTCTTGTGAATACCAGGGTGAACTAAAACTCCAACCAGTTTGTGAATAGTCTAGTACGTCGGTAGATCC
>DAIUJM010000005.1:0-12572 GCA_036848695.1 Candidatus Saccharimonadota bacterium | reverse complement strand
GACATTTGATCCTTAGGGTCGACCGGTGCATCTGAAGATCTATTGTTATAATAATACAAAGCAGTTGCAAGAACACTCACTAAAAGAAACAAAATTATAATTAAGATTGCTATGCCCTTTTTTGACCTTGGGAGTATTTTCTTTTTTTGACGGGAATTTTTTCCTAGCACCATTCTGCTTGGATCTACTTGCTCCGCCCTGTCTTTTACCTCTATAGCCATTGTTGAAAATTATATCACAATACACTTATGCTTCAACTAGTGCAACACCGGCGTATCAATAATTTTGCATCACCTTCTATCGGTTGACCACCAGGTATTTCTATGTTATTTGACTACATTATATTGCTTATGCTAGGGTTGAATCATATATATCTTGAACTGAGAACCTAATAAGCAGGGAGAACAATAAGTATGGTCAACAAAGGTCGTGACATGTCTCAAAAAGCAACTAAGCCAACTGAAGCCGAGGTCAGGAAAAATAAAAGTAGTAAAAATATCAAAAGAGATGAAGCAGGCAAATTCACCTCAGGCTCGGGGAGCTTAAATAGTGTAAAAAGCTTCAATTGGAGTCGCGCACTTCCTATCATTTTTGTAGTGGCACTCGTCGGTGGTTTTTCTGTATTCAAGAGTTTTGCAAGTGGATCAAGAGCAGAAGTAACCAAATGGTACCGAACCTGTCTCAACAAAGAGCCCGATAGTGGCGGATTAAATTACTGGGCTGGCCGACTTGATAAAGGCGAACACGCCTGGGCAGTTGCAGATGCATTCATGAAAAGCAGTGGTGCTACAAGTTGTAATTACCCTAATGAATCAAAAATAAAAACTCCAGCTGCAACACCAGTTGGAGTGAAGCCTGCAACACCAGTCACAACATCTGGAACGGGAAGCAGTGCAAAGCCCGTCACACCAGTTGGTAGCAGTTCGACAAGTATTGCACGTCAGATCATCAATAGTTTCTATGCAGCATGTTCGTATTCAGCAATTCCAACTTACGACAATGGCGGATACCAGTTCTGGCTCAAAAAACTGAATGATAAAGTAACCAACTTTAACGACGCCCCATCAGTCAACAGCGTATGGAAAGAATTCAAACAGGTTTCTGAAACTAACGGGCTAAGGTGCTCTTCTAGCTACACAACGACTCAAAATACCGCACCTGTCACTAACCCTACTCAGATAAAAGGACCAAACCAAGGAAAGCAACCTCAAACAAACAATACAACCAATAATAATGCCGGCAAGCAGCAGAGGCTCATAGAAATGCAAGCATGGGAAAGACTTACAAAGGCATATTTGACAAACGCGAAAGCAGCGAGAGTAAGGACTGAAGCAATCGCCAATAAAACTAGAGTTTCAGATAGTGAATTCATGACAATACAAGGTGCGGTAAACCATTACTATGCCGCAGTAAATTCCGTTTTCGTTCCTTTGCAAAAGTTGAACCGCTACAGGAATGATGCATTGAACGATAAAGGAAATGTAACATCAAATCAAATTGTCACCAGTTTTAATAATTACTACCGTGATGCGCACGAACTATCTAAAGTACAAAAGCAAATTGTCTCAGACTGGGAACGAGCACTCCCGAAATCAAACTATAAAAAAATATATTAAAAAAACACCCGCCGCTACCCTAGCGGTTATCTGCTGATATATAGATGCGTATCTGTTACAATACAGTACATGAGTTTATCTATAGGTATTGTGGGTTTGCCAAATGTTGGTAAATCAACGTTATTTAATGCACTGACAAAAAATGATATTTTGGCAGCTAATTACCCATTCGCCACAATTGAACCGAACACAGGAATTGTACCGGTACCAGATGAACGACTAAAAAAGCTGAGCGAACTATATTCGAATGCGCCAATTGTTCCGGCTACTGTTACTTTTGTGGACATAGCAGGACTTGTTGCCGGAGCGAGCAAAGGCGAAGGCTTGGGAAATCAATTTCTGGCTAACATTCGTGAATGTAGCGCTATTGTTCATATTGTACGAGCGTTCGAGAATAACGATATTGTTCACGTTCACGACCGTATTCACCCAAAACAAGATATCGAAATAATTAACACAGAGCTGATGCTTGCGGATCTTCAAACAATCGAAAAAACCCTTCCTCGTTTCACGAAGGAAGCTAAGACTGATCCTAAGATGAAGCCTTTAGTTGATTTACTTCTGAGAGTCCAGGAAATCCTACTGGCTGGTAATTTGGCGGCTCTGGCTGATTTGTTAAATAACCTGGATCCCACCTCGGAGGCTGGGATGACGTTTCGCGGGCTACAGCTTATTACTACAAAGCCGGTAATATATGTGTTCAACATTAACGAGGAAGATCTTTCGAACAAAGAAAAACAAGACGAGCTGTGCGCTTTAGTGGCACCAGCTCAAAGTTTATTTGTAAATGCACAACTTGAAGCAGAACTAAAAGATCTACATGAAGATGACGCCAAAGAATTACTTGAAAGTTATGGACAAGATGAATCGGGTCTCAATAAGGTTATTAATGCCGCTTACAAGACACTCGGCTTGCAAAGCTACCTCACTTCTGGCGGAACAGAAGTTCGAGCATGGACTATCAAACAAGGTTCGACCGCCCCACAAGCAGCCGGTGTGATTCACGGAGATTTTGAGCGAGGCTTCATTGCCGCAGAAGTCGTAGCATGTCACGATCTACTCGAATCTGGTTCACTTACGGCAGCGAAATCAGCCGGGAAAGTACGGACCGAGGGCAAGACTTACATCATGCAACCAGACGATGTAGTCGAATTCCGTTTTAATGTCTAGTTGATTCTAGGTTTATAATTTGCTTACCAAATTTTGAAAAATTTATTGTTGCCATGAACCGCTCAGCGCGTTGCCACCCCTTGTTACGTTGTATATAGCGTTCGAGATTACGTGAATTTTGTAACACTGTTAGTGCAGCTGGCTCTGCTGGTGTATCAAGTAGGTTTGTTCGTCGTGAATCACGCGCCTCAAACATTTTACTTTGAACTATTTGTGCAAAATTTCGCAAGTCTTGTTTATGCCATGTTCTAAAATGAAGGTCTCGTCCGGTATAGAAGAAATGTAATGAGGCAAAAAAGATTTGATGGCTGTAGTTAACCTCGCTGATAGATTCAAAGCGGATATCTTCAAAGTTAAGTCGCATCCATTTTTTATCGATTAGCAGAAGACGTCTTGAAGTCACACACAAAATGGCAGTACCTGCCGTATAATATCCGCTAATCATACCAAGCAATTCCTCGCCATTCATGAGCAAGTTTGGAATTTCGGCAACCTCCCTATGATTAAACGAACTAATGCGACTAATCCTTGTAGGGCTAGTCCTGGCTTGAGTTTGTATATTCATCATCACGCACCTCCCTTCCCGTACCTATAGCTTATCCCACGAAGACGTGGAATTCGTTGCTATAGCGCACAAATGAGCAGTGATCTTTATCACTCTTTGAGAAAGTAGTTAAACCTGTCATAATAACAGAATGTTAGCCGACAAAGCAGCACATGAACAACTTATCACCTTCTTCCACTCCGGCACCGAGCTTAAGTACAAGAAGGGTGAGTCAATTGTGCGCGCTGGTGATGACCCTAGGGGAATCTACTTTATTACCCAAGGCTTCGTAAAAGCCTATGCAATCACCAAATACGGTGAAGAAAACCTTTTAATTGTTCGTAAGGACGGTGATTTATTTCCACTTATCTGGGCGTTTACGGGTTTGCATCGTGACATAACCTACCAAGCCATGAGCGACACCACCTTATGGCGCGTTGCTAGAAGTGAATTTCTAGACTTCCTCAAGAAACACGAACACGCAGTGCCCGTACTGCTAGATATGGCAATTGAAGCTTATCGACTCCATTCAGAACGCGTGATGAATCTGGAATATCGTACTGTAAAAGAACGAATAGCCTCATTTTTGGTTACACATGCTGAAAGATTCGGTAAAAAAAGTCCGAACGGTATTATAATAGACGCCCCCATTCGACGCAGTGATATTGCCGGATCCGTTAACGCCTCTCGAGAGACTACTAGCCGTGAACTAACAGCTCTGGCCCGCCACGGTTACATCTCTTTGCAAAACGGTTCCATCGAAATCTGTGACATAGAAAAACTCCGAGAACTTCTGTAATTAGAGTCTGGACCTTGGAAGTTAGATGCTAGATGTTGGACACCGATATTTAGATCCTGTCATTCTCAGCCTGCCCGTTCTGTCGATCAGACAGGCGGGTCAAGCTGAGAATGACAAACGATATTGTTGGTTACTTTGATTTGCTGAGCAAATAGAAGCGTTCAACGTTACCCTTTTCACCAGCAACTGCACTATCTGATTTTTTTTGTATAACAAAATTATTCTCTCGGCACCATGATTCAAAATTTTGTAAAATATCTCTGCGCTGGGCGCTATTTTTAACCACCCCTTTATTGAGCTGTTCTCTACCAGCTTCAAACTGTGGCTTGAGCATCGCCACGAAGCTGCCACGAGGCAACAAAGTCTGAAGATGTGGCAACACCTTCGTGAGTGATATGAATGAGACATCGATTAGCGCAATATCCGGCAGCGAATCAAGAATAACGACGGATGAATCATGTGTGCTACTTGCTTCATGCGTCTTGATTCTTACGTCCCTTATGTCAGTTTTCTCGTATGACACAACCTTTTTGTCGGTCCGTAGTCTCGGATGCAACTGATTCGTGCCAACATCTACAGCGATGACTTTTTCTGCACCATGTTGCAAGGCATAATCAGTAAATCCACCGGTGCTTGATCCAACATCAAGCACAATTTTATGCTTGAAATCGAGCTGCAGAACATCGGCCACCGAAGCAAGCTTCAAAGCCGCACGTGAAACATACTGCTCCTTAGCTCCAAACTGCACCTCAGATTGCTCAGATACAAAGTAACCTGGTTTTTTAATCACCCGACCATCAACTCGCACCTGGCCGAGCCGAATATAGCTTTCCGCCTGAGAACGAGTCGGCACCAGCTTCTGCTTTACCATAAGATGATCAAGTCGCTGCTTCATACTACTTCGTTACTTCTTGCGTTCACGGTATGAACCGTCTTCAGTGCTTACCGAAATCACGTCACCTTGTTTGATGAACGACGGCACCTTAACCGTTAAGCCCGTTTCGACAGTTGCGTCTTTGGTAATCGCATTTGCGGTATCGCCCTTCACTACATCTTCAGAATAGGTGACCGCTAGGTAAACGTTCTTCGGGAGTTCAACATTAATCACCTGACCTTCAAAAAATTGCAGTCCAAGACTATCACCTTCTTTTAGGTAATTTGTTGCACCTTCAGCAGTATCTAACGATATCGCAAACTGCTCAAAGTTTTCTGGGTCCATAAAATGGAGCTCGGTATCTGCATACAAATATTGCACCGTCTTAGTGTTCACACTAGCCGGCTCAATTTTGTCCGCACCTTTGAAGGTTTTTGGTATGGCCGAACCATCAAGCAGATTCTTCAGCTTCACGTTGACTATTGAACCACCACGGCCCATAACCTTCTGTGAATAGTCCGTAACACGGTACGGCTTACCATCTATCTGAATTACGGTACCTTTTTTTAAATCAGTTGGCTGATACATATTATTAGAATTTAGAAGTTAGAATATAGATTTTAGAATCTAACCTCAGCTCCTTTCTTTGTTTGCACGTTGCAGTCCATTAAGTAACTTGTGCGTTAGTTGACATTGGGCATCGAGTTCAAAAAAATGCTTTTCAGGCAAAAAGCCTATGCCCTTGCTGATTAGTAGTTGATTTTCAACCTCTGTTAATGACCCATTTGCCATGGCATAAAATTGGCCTTTTTCACGAGCATTAGCCCGACCAAAACCTTCAGCAATATTTGAGCATACCGATACGCTGGCACGTCTCACTTGGCTTGTTAGTCCGTAGATTTCTTCTTTAGGAAATTGTTTAGTGACTTCATAGATAGCAATCGAAAGCTTATACGCTTCTTGCCAAACTAATAAATCTCTAAATGTCTTTGCAGCAGTCATTCCAACTTCCAAATTCTATATTCTAACTTCTGATCTAGTTGTTTGCTACAAATGGTAGCAATGCAAGGTGTCGTGCACGCTTAACGGCAACCGCAAGGCGCTTTTGCTGTTTCTGGCTAAGACCTGTTTTTGCTGCTGGTTCAATTTGACCAAATTGGTTAACAAACTTCTGTAAAGTCTTTACATCTTTGTAATCAAAATATGCAATATCTGGTTTTCTTCTGTCGTTCATTTATTCTCCTGTCTTTAGTGTCATCCTGAATTTATTTCAGGATCTTATTAATGGATAAACTGGATCCTGAATCGAGTTCAGGATGACAGCTTCTGACATCTGGCTTCAGACATCAAGCTTCTGTATTAAAATGGTATTTCTGAAAGATCAATTGGCTTGTCATCAATGTCTTCAACAACTACGTCATCAGTTTTTGCACTTGAAGTGCTGCTAGATGATCCGCCACCGCTGTAGCTACCACTGTTGCCACCATCACCGCCGCCAACAAAGTTGAAATCTTCTACAATTACTTCCACTTTGCTACGCTTCTGACCATCTTGTTCCCAACTACGCTGATCAAGTCGACCAGAAACTAAAATTGGGCGTCCTTTTTGCATGTACTGTGCAATAACCTCACCTGTTTTACCCCATGCAACACAGTCAATAAAACTGACCTGTTCCTGAGTCTGACCATCTTGGCCCTTCCAGGTACGATTTACGGCTAGTGCGAAATTTGTAACGCTCTGACCATTTGGTGTTTGACGAGTCTCTGGGTCACGCGTAAGGTTCCCCATTAAAATTACTTTATTAAACCCCTTAGCCATGTATAGCTCCCTTCGGTTGCAGAGGTATGAGATATGAGTTAAAAGATATAATTTGGATCTCTTGCCTCATGACTCTTGCCTCGTGACTCATTATTTTACTCCTCGCTAGAACTTTCATCTTCCGTCTTGGATTCATCAGAAGCTGGCGCCTTGAGATCCTTCTCTACCATCAAATAACGAATCGCTTCGTCGGTAATGTTGAGCAAGTTCTGAACCTTGCTAGCGTTTGCTGGTGCGATTTCAACTTCGCTCAGTACGTACACTGCAAAATCTTGCTTTTTAATACTGTAGGCGAGTTTTCGCTTGCCCCAGTTTTCTTGCTTCACTATTTTTCCACCGTTTTCGGTGATGATGCCTTCAAGTTTTTTGAGAGGCTTTTCAAGATCGATTTCTAAATCTGGATGAAACAAAACAGTTAGTTCGTATACTTTTTCCAAGTAATACTCCTTTCGGTCGTTAAATTTGCATTCAACGGCGTGATTGACTCCACCACGCATGAGTTAATATTGTATCTGAAATTATACCAAAATCACCCCTGTTGGTCAATAGCTCCAAAATTTCCAATTCCCGTCATTCCTGCGCAGGCAGGAATCCAGTACAATTGAAGGTAATTATGAAGAAGGGTGGCTACGTCTATATTCTCGCAAATGATCGAAATGGCACAATTTACATTGGTGTCACCTCGCACTTGGTTCGTCGTATTACTGAACACAAGCAAAAAGTAGTTGAAGGATTTACAAAAAAGTATGGTGTTTCGAAACTGGTTTGGTACGAAATTCATGACACCATTGAATCTGCAATTGAACGAGAAAAACAAATGAAGAAATGGAAAAGGCTTTGGAAACTTAGGGAGATTGAAGAGATGAATCCTGAGTGGCGGGATCTTTCAGATGAGTTTTAAAAATTAACAAACTTCGTTCGTATTTGTACTGGATTCCTGCCTGCGCAGGAATGACTGGAGTGAAAATTGTATGTTGTTTACTCAGACTCGACTTCAATTGCTATAGTAGTGTCTTCGCTACCAAACACTTCTTCTAAGCTTGAAACAAGAACGTCTCGTGGGCGGGCGCCGTCGGCTGGGCCAATTATACCCTGTTCTTCCATAGTATCTATCAGTCGTGAAGCACGGCCATAACCAACACGCAGACGGCGCTGTAGCAGGCTGGCTGAGGCTTTACCGCTTTCAATAACGCAACGGACTGCATCTTGGTACAACTCATCGTCAGCAGGACTTGTGTCCATATCCATTACCAAGCCGCCCTTGGCGCTAATCTGAACTTGTTGTGAAACAACCTCGTCGTTGTAGTCAGGCTCTCTTTGCATCTTAATAAAGTCTGTTATTTTAAGAACTTCGTGGTCATCTACAAAGACACCTTGAACACGGCGTGGTTTTGGATGTGCTGCGGTTGTCATAAGAAGGTCACCCTTACCAAGTAACTTTTCTGCACCCATCTGGTCAATTATGGTACGTGAGTCCACTTGAGATGCTACAGTAAATGCAATACGAGCAGGAATATTTGCTTTGATCAGCCCAGTGATAACATCTACCGAAGGTCGCTGGGTTGCAAGTACTAAGTGAATACCTACAGCACGTGCCTTCTGAGCAATACGAACAATAAGGGCTTCAACATCGCGCGCAGCTAGCATCATAAGGTCAGCAAGCTCATCAATAACAATCACAACATATGGCATGTGGTCGTCTTTGTTGGCCGCATTGTAGCCAGCAATATTACGCTGCTTTTTATTTGCCAGCAAAGTATAACGTCGCTCCATTTCATTAACTGCCCACTTCAGTGCAGAAATTGTCTTTTCTGGCTCTGTAATAACCGGTGTTAGTAGGTGTGGAATATGGTTATAGGGCGTCAGTTCAACTTGCTTAGGATCTACCAGAATAAGTTTTAAATCTGCCGGAGAATTTCTATACAAAAGACTAGCAAGTAGCGTGTTAATCATGACCGATTTACCAGAACCCGTTTGACCAGCAATCAAAAGGTGTGGCATTGCTTCAAGCTCCCCTAGAACTGGCAAGCCTGATATATCTTTACCGATAGCAAAGCCAAGGGGTGAACTATTCGCAGTCCAAGACTGGGTTTCAATTATGCTCCGTAGATTAACAGTTGCCGCTCTTTTATTTGGTACTTCAACACCAACCGCATGCTTACCGGGAATCGGTGCTTCAATACGAATTGCTTCGGCGCCCAGACTGAGGGCTAAGTTACCATCAAGTGATGAAATCTTATTAAGCTTCACACCAGCTGGTGGCTTAAGCGTATACTGAGTTACCTTTGGACCAATGTTCGCTTCTTCCATTTCAACATTAATTTTGAAATCTTGAAGAGTATTCTTAATTAACTGTGCGTTATGTTTAATATCGCCAGGATCCGCCTTACTCTGCTTGTTACTCAGTAGATCTACCCCTGGTAAATTCCAGTTCGGATCACTTGCAACCGTTAGGGCGTCTTTGCTTTCTGCAACCTTGTCCTGTGCAACACTATTGCGCAAACTGGAAAGCCGTGGCTTTTGGTTTTCTTTTCCATCAACTTCTTGTTCCTCGTCTATCATGACACCACGGTTGAGCTTCAGGCCACTCATAGACTTTTCTTCGCTTTCGGCGGTATTGTCTTCAGATTTGAATATACCAAAGAATGCCTTGAAGACATCTTTAACCGGGATCTTAAAGATGAATAGTACCGAAAGCAAAATGAGAGCGAATAGCACCACACCTGCCGCAATATTACTCAAGAAACCAAGAAAAAACTGATCAAGTGTTGCGCCAACCATACCGCCCCCCCTACCCGCATCAACCGTAGTGGCTGAAATAGAAGGATCAACGAACAAATGAATGAAACTGCTGAGTGAAGTCATGAAAATAACTGAACCAAAGTAGACACTGAGAGCCAGACGGTTATCTTCAGTAATGAACTTCTGGAACATCAGTACAAAAAGAACAAGTGGCAATACAAAAGCACTGTAGCCAAAAAGGGTGCGCATAGCAGAGAGCATACCCGAAGGCATTGGGCCCGCTAAGTTGAATATTGCCAGCGTTAGAAGTAGCGCGGTTAAGCCAATGATTATACTTACTACCTGCTGCCACCAACCATCAGGCAAAATATGTTGTGCCTTCAACTGAGCCTTGTCGGCCGCCTTCTTTTTAGATGATCGTTTTTTTCTTTTAGCCATTATTCGTTAATTATACCCTGTTTTATAGCTGAATTTGAACAGTTCATTAGTAATTGCAACCAATACCCAATATTATAGCATAAGCATAACAAAATTACAACACTTACATCCCAAATTAATTCCCGAAACTACAGTCTCCGTCCTAAGCTAGGATGATGGAGGATGCGTAAGGTGATTCAGTATTCTGGAATTAAAAAAATCTAGGTAGTACTCAGGCTTTTACTCTAAGAGCTAAAAACTACTTTACTACTCTTTGCATGAATACTTGTCGGACACCCTCTGTTGGATTAAAATTTAAACATTAGCAATTACAAGAAAGAAACAAACAGATGGATCCAACCAAAAATGTAAACAACTCAATTAACCAGGATATTCAAACAACCGAAATGAAACATTATTCTCAGTCGGCAGAACCAACAATAGGTGGCGAGCTCAGTCTATCAGGTAAGGATGGCGGAAATAAAAAGCCCTATACATACAAAAGGATACTATTTGTGCTAGTACTATTCACTCTAGCTCTCGTCATAGCGAGCGTTGCATACATGATGAGTCGGAATAAGGTGGCATACACTCAATGTTCCTCTACAACTGGAAATACCGTCACACAAACTAAGGCCGAGGTAGTTTATGCGCGGTTTATACAAGCACTAAAACAACGTGACCAAGCATGCGTTAATCAGCTCTCTAGTAACTATTTTAAGCAGCAGGATACACGTACTGAACAATGGATCAAGGTCATGGAAAATTCTCAAAAACACGGAGCTCCTGGCGGCGTACTGAGTGTAGCCGAGTTTGCACCAAATGATTATGAAAGCTCAAAATTTACACAAGAAAACTATACACGAACCATATGGAAAAATAATTCAGATGGTACACAAATCGAGGATCTTGATGCAAAAAGTACCGCACCAAAGGGTATCATTCTGACATATCCTATGGTGTGGAAAAAAGTTAATAATATGCCAACTAAACTTTCTGTATCTTTTGTCGCGGAAAATAATCAAATTCTTGTCGACGATATACTCGCAAATCCTGTTAGTGCATTACATAAGTAAAAAGGTTGCTTGCTAAGTTTTACTTGGTTATTTATTACCAGTTTCCTACCGGAGTGTATGCGTAATCCTTGCATGCCGTGACGACAACCTGGAATGGGAGCTGGCATGACGCTTTCTGAGTTAGTGGCATTACTTAAACCCGAACAACGTAAGAATGATTTTTCAAATAAGTGTCGAGATTCGCTCAGAATAAACTCCTGGAACACGGATCTAAGTTTAGGATGACGGTAATATGGGACTATTCAAAGATCGAAATTCTAACTTCTAGAGTCTGGCTTTAGCGGCCAGAGTCGGCTTAGGACTTTGTCCAGATGTCACTTTGACCATAATATTCACTTTAGCACCTATTACTTCTTGCGGGCGATAAATCGGAGACTCGGGTGCCCCATGGCATTTACCTTTTCTCCGGCAAACAGCACTTCCCAGTCGCTATAAAGTGACTCGAGTTCACCTGGCGGTAACAAAAACTTGAAATATCCCTTCAGTCTTGGATCTTTGTGGATTGATTGAGAGTCAATATAAGTACTTATGATATTCAGTCCACCCCTATCAGTTGCTTGTTGCATGTTAGCTATAGCACTCCGGGTATCGCTTGCGTTCAGAAAGTGAAGAACCATCTCACAAATAATTACATCAAACTTGCCTTCAGGCAGCTCGGGAAGTGATTGTTGAAATACTTGCAGATTCTTAGTTTTAGCAACTTTTTTAAGATATTTTATTGCTTCTAAATTTACGTCGGTTGCTACAACTTCGTAACCATTTTTTAGAAGCACACTTGTCTCATTGCCAAAACCGGCACCAATATCTAAAGCACGACCTTCGGTTAAATAAGGGAGCGCTTTTTTGAAAGTAGCGCGAAGTCCATTGTAGTAATGATATTCACCTGATCGAAAACTCCGTAACCAATGTTTTGGATACAACCCTCGGGTGATCATGAATTTACGAAATCTGTTTTTCATCTTTAACCTCATTTTAATATTACATGATTAATTGTTATAGTTTTGTTATGTCTAAAGTTGTTATTCTCACGGGTACATCAGGATCTGGGAAAAGCAGTACCTCTAAGGTTTTATCGGGAACCCTACCCGGAACCTGGGCACTAATTAGTCAGGATGATATAAGGGAGCTTGTTAAGGCTGGTTACAAATCAGCCGCAGAAGAATGGACGGACGACACAAAGAATCAATGGGAGGTATCAATTGATATTTGCTGCGATATGATTAAACGCTATCACCAATACGATATCAACTGTATCCTTGAGATGTTTGCGCCACCAAGCGAGTTTGAAAAGTGGAAACCAAAACTGAATGGTATTGACTATCAACTTTTTGTCCTCATGCCCAACCTTGAAACAACCCTTGAAAGGCATAGGGGCAGGAAAGGAAAAATGACCGAAGAGCAGATACGTGAAAACCATGAGTGGTTCACTTCATGGCAACCAGATCAAGCAACGATCATTGATCCTTCAAACCAAACCCTGGAAGAAACAGTCGCATTTATTAGTCAAAGTATTAGT
>DAIUJM010000004.1:0-35686 GCA_036848695.1 Candidatus Saccharimonadota bacterium | reverse complement strand
GCATAAGTATCGCTACGAGACATTAGGTGTTCGTGCGGGCGACGTGCTACGTGGTGATGAGTCTTGCGATACATCTTTTTACCCTGTCGATGCAATGTTTTCGAAGCGATTCGCAAAAAACGAGCTACAGCTAGTAGCACTACTCCAACAAAACCCTGAATCTCACCGAGTAGCTTAGATAGCATTGATCTCCATATCCTCATTACATCAGTTCGGTTTAAGAGATTCTAGAGATCTTCGTGCATAAACCTTATGTTTACGATTATAGATGATGGCGCCCTAAAATGGAACACCCTATTAGATGAACAAATAAAGCCTAAGAACTGGAAATAGTATTATATTCACCACATCGGCCACACTTCACCTCGACAGATTTTTCCAGAAGGCCGTCTTTACCTAGAAGTTTGTCACAGTTTGTACACCTATGGTCAGATAAATTGTCACGCGCTACCAGGCGTTCGGGATCTGTACTGTCAATAATTCGCGAGATGCCCATAATAAGGGTTCCTTCATTCGCATCAATGACGAGTGCCGTTGTTTCCACGACTTTATATATGCCCTTAGAATCTTTAACTCTGTAAACTACACGTGTTCTCTGTCCGGGTTTTAGGTGAGCATAGTGGGCAATGTGACGAGAGAGAATTGCAAAATCTTCAGAATGAACAACCTCTTTGCTCCATTCTTCACCGAAGGATTTCATCTGGGTGATACTGTACCCTAGTACATTTAGTATGCTCCGATTTGCATATTTTGTGATCAGGGTTTTCTGATCAAAAATATAAAAAAAGTCTTTCATGCGACGCGAAAGCTCAATAAGGGCTCTGGCATTGCCAATGTATTCGTTAACGTCTGGATGCTTGAATGGTTTGGGTGTAATCATAGGCAGTTCACATTTAGTACGTTATGAATTGTACATCTGTGACGATAACAAAACCATACTAGATATGAAATCAGAGCTATTTTTATGCACATACCTGTTTACAGATCACTACAAAAAAGGTAGAATAACCTCTGTATTCTAGAGAATAAGTACATCACATAAGTATATTCCGACGTAGCTCAGCGGTAGAGCGGGACGCTGTTAACGTTTAGGTCGCTGGTTCGAATCCAGCCGTCGGAGCCAATTTGTACTTTTAGTGTTAGACACTAACCCAGAGAAGGGCTTCAACAGATTGAGTTGAAGCCTTTTTTGGTCTAAAGTGCAGTTCGCAAGTAACATATGCAAAATCTTGTTCTTTTTAGCTGGTTGCGAACCATCAAAGATTTCCTTAGCCTTTGAAGCCAGCCGTAACAGATACTCACTGGTCATTACAAAGCTTTTATCATTGTTAGTGAAATCTACTAGCTTGCGGTCTAATGCGTCCATTTCAGCCTTAGTCTTAGTTACATATTTGTCATAGTCAGCGACAGTAATACGCCCATCAAGCCTGTCTTCATATAAAACATCTAGCTTTTTCTGAAGACGATTATATTCATCACGAGTTTGGCTGATAGCATTTTTGTAGAAAGTCTGTATGTTGTCGTGTTCCGACTTCAGCACATCAAGTACTTGGTTAACTATACTTTCGCTAATTTTGAGCCTTTCAAGTACAACTGTAACTTGTGGCATTAGTTCTGCTTCAGACACGTGTGGTTGTTTGCAGGGTATAGTTGGCTTCGCTTTGGTGCAACGCATATATACGTGTCCTTTTTTCTCGTACGATGAAATACTACAACCACAAGTAGAACACTTTACTATGCCACTAAATACAAACGTATTCTTAGTATCAGTTTTGGTTCTGTCGTGTGTCCTACGTTCGTTTATTATCTGAACAACATCATAAATTTCTTTAGTTATTATCGGCTCGTACTTATGAGGGTGTGTACCGCCGTCATATTTCATTACGCCGTAGTAGAACGGATTTTTCAGCATATTTTCTATCTGGCTTTGTCCAACAGGTTTTTGCTGTTTAGTGTTACTTCGCAGACCTTCACTGCGAAGTATTTTAGCTATTGTTCTAAATGACTTGCCATCAAGCCTCAGCTCAAAGGCTTTGACGATGTAGCCTTTTCGATCTGGGTCAGGGATTATGTTCTTCAGCTCATTGCCATCAACTGTATATTTGACGTTCTTATAGCCAATGCAAGCCTTACCAGGCCATTCGCCTACACTTAGCTTCTGCTCAATTTTACGCTTTACGTTGTCGCTGATTGCCGCCGAGTAATAACCGCCAAAAACCATACCCATATCTAAACGAGTTTTGTCGTGTGCTGGCGATTGCTGATGGTAAACTAATCCGTCTGACGGAAAGTGCAATTCAGCACGGCCTTCTTTTACTAGGTTCTTGAGAGTTCTCACAACGTCCGATGAAACATCACGTGTTAGTCGGTCAATCTTGTCAAAAACCATAATGAAGTCTTGAGGGTATTCGCTGGCGTTTTTTACAATCTCAACAAACTTCACTCGGTCTTCTTTGTATGCGGTTTCGTCAAAACTATGTAGTTCGCCATTGAGTTTTAGCTTATCGGCGTATTCATTTAGCCGTCGTTCTTGTGCAGGTAACGCTTCACGCTGGCTAGGGTCTGAAACCCTTGCTATTAGAAATGCTTTTACGTTTTCGTAGTTCTTATCCTCATTTGATTTCTTCATAGTATTTGTCCTTTTCTAATTTAGAATTATATATCATTTGCTACCATTATATAACAATACTTACTAAATTATAGTGTATAGTCATCAATGCTCACAGGTATCATTTCCGTGAGTGTATTGGTAACGTGTATCAAACTTTTGAGTTGCGTGGCGTTCGGTGGTTCTCTGCTTTTCTGACGTAAACGTCTGTACTGTGCTGGGCTGAATAAGCTTTCGGTCAAGTTGCGAATATAGCGTTCTTCGTTGTTGCTTGCTAGATGTTGAAAGCCAACGATGGCTAAGGCTTCACGGAGTTTTATTTCTGGGTTTGCTTTCTTGATATTGATGAGGAGTTGTTCGGCATTATCACTATCAAGCAGTCCTTTGGGTATACGGTCAAACACGTTATTCCAGTGCCTGATTAGTATCTTGCGTGATAAATCCTTGCTATACATTTCTGCGAAGCTAGTGCCAGCAGTGCTACCTACGGCAATTAGCTCACTGCGTATCTTCTTCATACCATTGATACGCACTTCAAACCTAGCGACAGTAACTGTCTTTTGCTTTTCTAGCTCATCAAGTAGGCTCATTTGTGTATAGCCATCTCTTTCACGGCTACGTTTTGGCGAAATCTTTTCCTGCTTCAAGTCTGCTACCTTGTCGTACATAGCCACATCAAGGCTATTTGTGTGTATGTGATATACATTACCGCCATTCTTGAAGTCTGTATTCTGGACATCGTATACCTTTGATATGTCAGCCATCTTCATATTGGTAACGATTGTTGATATAGGCGTATAGTCGGTAAAGACTATATTCTTGGAGTAATCAATCTTGCCAACTCTTGCTTGTTCTATTTGATGAGGGAACAGCCATATGCCGTAGGTTTTTTTGAGTGTTTCAGATATTTGATTTACGATTGCTGGAAAGTCGGCGTCTGTAAGTTCACTAAAGTTGTTGCCGTATATAAGCTTTGGCAGAGAAAGTTCAATGGCCAGTTCGTATGTCTTGATATGTAATCCACGAGGTCGTTCTGTATACGTAAGGCGTGGCTGATAAATGCCCATTTTCTTATACGCACTACTAGGATTTGCAACAGCTTTTACTAAGCCATTATCGGCGTCAAACTGGAACTGAAGACGAGCTTTGTTATACCAGTGTGGGCGTTGGCTAAACGGCACAACGATTTTGATTGTGTCTATCATCTTCATTACGTCCTTCAAATACCTCAATACATCTTTTGAACACTGCGTCCTCAATCGCTTTGCTTGCCGTACGGTTTATTGGGTAAAACAATCCTAGTGAATTACTGCCTACGATTTTTGTAGGGTAAAGCAGTCGGTATGAGCCATCTAACTTCGTATATATAGCGATTGAATTGAGGTAGATGTTTCCGTCTATTACAACGCTAGCTATACCTACTAAGCCGTTATTTGGTTTGACTGGTGTTATATTCACTTCGTTAACACGCATTTGCTACTAATCCTTTATTGCGGTTTATTTCAAAATCAGCTTCCATAAGAACATCAATCAACTTGGCAAACGTTTCTATTTCGTCTGCTGTCAGCACAGGCTCGTCAATGACGGCTTGGCTGGTTTCTGGTTGTTCTTGTTGAGCTTTCATACCGCCTATTGTCGCAACAAAAAAACGGCTTGTCGCCGTTTCAGATTTATTACGTAATAAGTTCGTTCAAGGTGTTGAGAAAGCCGTTACTTGCAAAAGACTTTCCGTTCAAGTCAGATATAAAACCGATATTTTCTGTTATTTTCCGTTCAAATTGCGTTAGAACGGTATGTCATTTAGTGATATGCCTTTGTATGTAACTTCAGCTTTTAGACCTTTTAGCTTTCGGTCTAGTTGCTTTGTGTCAATATGTTGAGCGTCAGCCTGTTCACGGCTAATACGTGAACGAAATGCCAAGCCTTTATCTTTGCTAATCGTTGGGAAGAATATAGCCCTTAGTGTCTTATCAAAGCCCATATCGCCAATGATTGTTGTCAAAGGACGATTAGTTGATAGTTCAGGTTTGAACGGTTCTTTGTTACTATCGTGAGCCAATGATTGGCTCATTATCATATCTGACGCTTGACCAGCCTGTGTTTTCCTTAGCTTCATAACACCGTTGATTAGTATTGTGCCGTCGTCTTTATAGATTAGGTAATACTCAGGTATCGTCCAGTCATTGTCCTGTTCTGGTTCATTTTCTTCAAGCACAGCCGAAAAAGCAGTGATTGCTTTATCTGCATTTTCAACAATCTGTTTGAGTTCAGGTGTGTAGTCTGGGTTTTCCTTACCTGCAACTATGCAAAGTTTGTTTACCCTCGCAATATGGCTTTGACCAGTGTCGTTATTCCAGTCATTCGTATAATCACTTATTTCGTGTTCACAGCCTTCAATTATGTCAAAGTATTCCCATATAGGCTTTCGGTCAATAGCAGATAATTCATCGTTACGAGCGTAGATTTTTTTCAGTGAGTTGACCAAAAGTACGTAACTTTTATTGATAGCAGTGATGTCCAGCGACCTTGTATTATTTCTAGCGAACATATCAAAGATAGTCGTAACTCGTTCGTTTAGTGCTTTGGCTACGGCGAAATCATTTGCCCTCAAAGTATCAAGTAGGTTCTGAGCTTGCTTCTTGCCATCGCTGTTTACGAGCATTGTTGTAGTGCCGTCATTGACCAACTTTGCGTAATGCAAAATTTTATCAGCGACCTTTTCGTCGGTTATATCTAATAGCTTCATCAACTCTGGTTTCAATTTATCGTTCATTACTTCCTTCAGCTTCCACGTTCTTGTGAAGTATTATACAATATTGTTATATGAGTAACGAAGAACTGTCTGAGTACCTAACCCTGAGTGAAGTCAGCAAACTACTGAAGGTACACCCTAATACCCTACGAAACTGGGATAAAAACGGAACCCTAAAACCAATACGAATTGGCGAGCGTAAACTGCGGCGATATAAAAAAGAAGATGTAATAAAGTTTTTGGAGCAATAATGAAATATAGTTTTTACGATGACTATTCAGAGGGTGTACAACCTAAGATACTTGAGTATATAACCGAGCATAATGCCGAACAACAGCTCACCTATGGTCGTGACGAATACAGCAAACTAGCTGCCGAGAGAATTAAGCAATCGTTTGGCGTACCTGATGCAGATGTGCACTTTATGCCAACTGGCACTGTGTGTAATGTTGTTGGTCTTAAGTCTATGCTTAAAGCCATTGAAGGTGTGATTGCACCAGCCAGTGGACATATCAACACACACGAAACAGGTGCTTTAGAAGCACACGGTCACAAAATCATTTGGGTAGATACGACTGACGGTAAATTAACACCTGAACTGATAGACGAGGCTCTACTGCGTTACGAGGATGAGCATACGGTAACGCCAAGAGTTGTATACCTAACCCAAGTAACTGAGCTAGGTACTGTGTACACAAAAGATGAGCTTACAAAAGTTATAGCACACGCCAAATCAAAGGGTCTTTACACTTATATTGATGGTGCTCGTTTAGCAATGGCAGTGGCGAGCAAGGCAGCAAATATGACAATGGAAGATGTTGGTCAGCTTGGTCTTGATATGTTCTATATCGGTGGTACAAAAAACGGTGGTATGTACGGCGAAGCGATGGTGGTACTGAACGATAAGTTCAAACCAGATTTTCGTAGCTACGTAAAACAGCGTGGCGGTATGATAAGCAAGGGTCGCTTTTTGGGTCAACAGTTTGCACGTTTCTTTGATAATGACCAGCTATGGCTTACTGCAGCACAACACGCCAACGAAATGGCAGCGTTACTCTATGCTGGACTTAAAGATTTAGGCATTCAATTTGACCTAACAGCTGACGCAAACCAAGTTTTTCCGATATTTGATAACCAATTCAATGAAAAGCTAGGTAAGGATTACGGTTTCTATCCTTGGAGTAAAGTTGATGAAAACCATACTAAAGTACGTCTTGTGTGTTCGTGGTCAACGCCAAGAGAAATGGTTGAAGCATTTATTGAAGATGCAAGGAAGGCTATTCAGGAATGAGGTTCGGCAAATTAGATTTTAACGATGCGACGAAGCATCGTGAGCTTGTCGCACAAGTAACCAATGAGGCGGTAGAAAAGTACGACCTTAATGATGCTTTGGTATCTGAAATTGATGCTAGTTTAGCTGACACGACAGCCTTCTGTGATGCCTACGATATTGGCTTAGATGTGTCTGCGAACTGTGTTGTTGTTGAAGCAAAACGAGCCGATAAGACGTGGTATGCAGCCTGCCTGATTTTGGCTACTAACCGAGCTGACATAAATGGCGTTGTTAGACGACACTTGGATGCTCGGAAAATATCCTTCGCACCAATGGACATAGCTACTTCGCTAACAAAAATGGAATACGGTGGCATAACGCCGATTGGCTTGCCCGATGATTGGCAGCTTATTGTTGATGAAGCTATCACACAAAAAGAACACGTGATTATTGGCAGCGGCATAAGAGGGTCAAAACTGCTAGTGCCGAGCAGCATTTTCAACAACTTACCTAACACGACAATCCTAGACATTGCAAAAAAGGAACAAGGATGAGCAAGGATTTTATCAAGGACATTCTTCCTGAAGACTACAAAACGAGAGGTAGCTATACGCCAGCGAAGAAAATAGATTTAGGCGACTACTACCTTATCTTTGTATCTGGTGTGCAAGCACCGAAAAATGACGACCATAGTGTTGTAACTGATGATGTAGAGGAGCAAACAAAGCTGGTCTTTGAGGACATTATCAAGATATTGGAGCAAGCGGACGCAACCATAGACGATGTCGTGAAAGCAGTTATTTACATCACTGATATGAACGATTTTGACAAAATCTCAGCCATTAGGGGCGAGTATTTCAAGACCGCTATGCCAGTAAGCACTTTGATAGAGGCGAATAGAATGACCAGAGATGGTGCAAAAATTGAAATTGAAGTAACGGCAATCGTTAAAAAGGCTAGCGGAACAGGCCTATGAAAATTGGCTTCATCGGTTTAGGCAATATGGGAAGCGGTATGGCTAAGAAACTGCTTACCAAAGATTTTGACGTGCTTGGCTTTGATGTTGACGATAAGAAACAAGTGGAATTAGAAGTTTTTGGGCTACAAAAAGCAGCCAACACAGCCGATATTGCTAAGGTTTGTGAACTTGTCGTACTTTGCTTGCCAAATCCAAACGCTTCTCGCAGTGTCATCTTTGAACAGCTACTTGTTGAAGGCAGTAACGTTCAAACAATCGTTGAAACGAGTACATTGACACCAGAGATAGTCGCAGAGTTTGCAAAGGGAATTGAAGACAAGGGCAAACAATTTCTAAGTACGCCGATGATTGGCGGCAAGAACCACGCACTTAGCGGAACAATAGAGTTTTTGGTAGAGGGGTCTAGCGAAGTGTTTGAAGCTAACCAGAGTATTTTTGAAGCAATGGGCAATAAGGCACGTTTTATGGGTGATATACCATCAGCTACTCTCGCTAAGCTGACTTTTAACCTGAGCAGGTATGCAAATCTAGCCGTTGGCGTTGAAACTCACAGACTGCTACAAAAGTATCACGCTAATATCCCAGCAATTTATGAGTTTATGAGCGAACAATCACTAGACAACTTTGGTCAAGTCTGGAAGGAAGATTTGAAAGAAATGATGACAAGGAACGTGCCTTTTAGGCCAAGCCAAGTACCAAAAAAAGACCTTGCCCTATTGGCAGAAATGGCTAAAAGCCGTGGTTTAGATGACGAACTTATTGAAGCAATCCGTAATACTTACTTAACAATGGAATAGTCAAATGACCGACTTCACACAAAATGGCATACTCGTACCCAATAAGTGATGAAATAAAGCAGTTTGCAAAAGCCAATCCAAGATTTGAGGCGTCATTGAAAATGCTCAATGACACAGACTATATAACACTCAATACAATAATACTTTCATACCCAGATACTCTGCCAGAAGGTAGTCAGGTAATAGGGGTTTTCTTGGCTAATAAGTCAGCAATAAAACAGGGCAAAGGTAAGTTCTTCAAGCAAGACTACATAGTGAAGCACACAGATGGTACTTTTACGTCATATACGAAAACTGACAAACCAAATAAGCACGTAAGACCGATTGAGGAGTTTGTGAAGAATATCGGTGCAAGTAAACACTATGGGACTGATAAAAAGTCTGGACTAGACCACTGGTATTACTCGGTTGATGAGCTACCAGATATTATTAGACCAGAGGCTCAAGAAATCAGTCAAACTCTAACGGCTCAATCTTAAAATCAAGTTTAGGCAATTCCATATAAGGTAGTTCCATTTCATAGGGTTCAAACTCAAATGGTTGATACTCTGGTAATTCAATTTGTGGCAATGGTTCAAGCTCAAACATTACAGCTTCAAAATCTAAACTCAATGGTTCTAAGTTCAAATCAATTGGTTCTAATGGCTGAAACTCTGGTAAATCTGCTATCATACGGCGTAAAGTATTTCCTTTATTTCGTTTACTCTACGCTCATCATAGTCTGTACTAACCATTCGCAATGTGTCTACTAGAGGGAGCCAGGAAAGATAATTTTAATCACGTAGTTCGCCAGTAGGCGGGCGGGGTTCGTACAGGTTTGAGCGTGCAGCAGTTTACTTCGAAAAGTGGTGACCGTGCTATATCCAGCCGCCGGAGCGAAGGAAAAATGAGTCATTTCGGGCTCACTGCTTTTTACTGTAGTGGTAGACTTGGTTCTAGGCAACAGGGCGCCTTGGCGACAGGAGGTTGCAAGTTTGGTCATTAGTCACAGTCCCCAGCGAATATGCCTAGCAGAGCAATTTTCTAGACCTACACCCCAACGAGTTGCTTTAGTGGTATATTACAATAATTGACGGTTAAATTTACGAAAAGCCTTAGCTCACAATACAGGTTGGTTTGTATAAACAAAAAGTCGTTATTTTGTGAGATAATCCAATTATGAAACGCTACATAGTATATGTAGGAGGTATATTTTTTATGCTGGCTACCTGTACCTATCTTGGTTATGAAGCATTCCGGATCTATCGCTTAGCTGGTGCTGGTGCTGACATGTCGCTGTCTACAATAAAGTTTGAGCGTGTAAACAAGGGAAAAAACGATATATTAATTCTTGGAGATAGTCTGGCATTCGGCGTTGGAGCAAGCACCCCAGAAGTGTCATTTGCTGGAAAAATAGCTCAAAAGCATAGTGGATTGGCTGTCTCTAATCAGGCAAAAATCGGAGAAACCATCGTTAGTTTAAAAAACACCATAGATAGTAAGCTGACAGCTAGGTACGATAAGATATATATCATAGTAGGCGGAAATGATATTATGCGAATCCACTTTAATATTTTTAATTCAGCCGGCAGCTTAGATTATATTATCAGCAAGGCATCGCAGCATGCAGATAAAGTAGTACTGATAACGACCGGGAGATTTGACAATGTGAGTCTAAGCCCCTGGATTTTAAAGGATGTTTATAATGCTAGAGCAAGCATAATTAGGCAATCCGGACTAAAACTAGAAGATACATATGCAAACTATGATTACATAGATTTTTACTCAACGTATATTGGGAGAAAAGAATATAAGAAACTAGAAGCTGTCGACGGCTATCACCTCAACGATCTAGGCGTCGATAAGCTGGTCTCAACGGTGCTAGAGTCTACTCCGTAGTTATTTGATTTTTTTTGCTAGCGGAATAAGAAAAAGTAATGATGCCCCTGGCATTAAAATCAGTGACACAAACGAAATTGGGGCACACTCAGGCGGGGGTGGGCCTTTTATAGTAAAACAGGCTGAAAATGATATCCCAAGTCCAACAATAAATACACCAAAAAGCCCGCTACCAATAACCAGAAACCTAAGAAAACGGACCATCGACCTACTCAGTGGTTTTTTTTGAGGAAGATTATCCTCTGTATTGGATTGTGCTGAATAATTTTGTGCAGAGTTAATCTGCTGCGCTTTAGGTGCTGATGTTTGAGTGGATTCCGTACTATGTTGTTCTGCGGTTTGACTCTGCGGTTGTGAAGCTTGCTGATCATAGCTTTCAAGAGTACTTGGTTTTTGTGATTCGTTTTCGTCGTTCATTTGTCAGTATTGTACAAGATTCACCCAAAAGTTTACATATCTATCGGTTGTGGCCCGTTACTTATAAGAAGTGTAATTTATATGCATACGGTGTAGCGTATCTTTTTTCCACATAAATGATTCTGTGTAGTAATGAAGAAAAAATACACAAGTTAATATGACGGTTACCGTCGCGGAGTTAAACTGAACAATCATGTAAGCCGCTAAAATGGAAATCGCTGGATTAGCAATGAAGATGGGTACTTTAAGTCTGGACGTTAGTCTATAGATATAGTTAGTTGGCGCTTCTTTATAGCGATTGCTGTCGTGCGTTATGTAAAATGTAAAGGCTGTTAAATCATGAATGACTCTGGGTACAATAAGAGCCAATATTGGATAGCCGGTCGTAATATAGAATACACCCATAAGTGGGATGAAGTGACTACTCAAAAAATAGACTTTACCCAGTTTCGTTCTTGAGCTCCTAACTATAGGTATCGCTAACATGCTATACAGAAGAACAAAAATGATAACGCCGACTACTATTAATTCCGAGTTTGTAACCGTTTCTTGAAATCCCTCAACTGGAACGAGAAGATATGTATAGATGGCTATAGCAAGAGATATGCCAATCAGTTGCCAATATTTATGGCTGGGTATAGCATTTCTCATAAGTGATTTAGAGATACCGCTTTGTTGCATAAAAACATGAATCATTGTGTATGTTGCAAATATAATGATAGGAATAATTGTTGCACCCGTGAACGCCGGTATAAAGAGCCCTAATACCGCAGCTATTTGTGCTCCTCTAAGCAGCTTGTTTGCATAGTGCTTGAAGTACTCTTTGTCGGCAAAACTGAAAAAACTGGCCACGATGTGAGGGACCATAAAAATGAGAACAAACCATACATACACGCGAGGGTCTAGGGGAAGGTTTTGTTTTATTGAGCTGTTTAGAAATATAGAGTCAATTGCAACAAACAGCAACGAAAGTGGCATCACGAGATATATTGCTAGCAATACTTTCGGATTGATGTGTAAGGTGGCTTTGGCTGAGTTCATATATCAAAAGGAGTATATCATTGCGTGACTTCTATTTATAACCAAAATTCGGATATCAACATTAACGAAACTGTAGATAAAATAATTGATATAATCAACCCATGAAGATTAATAAGTCAAATATAGTTGAATTTATTGGTTGGTATGGTCCATTGGCATTTATAGTTGGGTTCGCATTGGTTAGTGCCGGTGCCATAGATGGCAGGAGCTACGCTTTCCAGATTTTGAATCTCACAGGCGGCATAGCACTTGCTCTAATTTCTTTCGCAAAAAAGGCGTATCAACCCGCAGTACTGAACGTAATCCTGTCACTTATAGCCACTTTTACAATTATCAGTTTAATGATCGGTGTTAAATGATGAAAATAGAAGTTTCGTTCAAGGCGTTTATATTCGATATGGACGGAACGCTTGTTAATAGTGAGCCTGTTGGCCCTGCAACCTTCACCGAGCTTGCTAAAAAATATGGTGTAGAGCCAAGCAACGAAGAACATAGTATTTTTGTGCAAGCTTGGAAAAGAATTGGCAAATACCAAGATGAAAGTGTGGTGCTAAGTGACTTTACTAAACGGCACAATCTTAATATTAAATCCGAAGAGTTTCTAAAAGAATTTTTCGAAAGGTATGTTACTAATTTAATAAAAGCACCTGCGCTAACAGGAGTAGAATATTTTCTAAAACAAGCAAAACTAAAAGGTTACAAAATGGCTATTGTTTCTGCTAGTAAAACAAGGCAGATAGAAACGGTGTTGAAAAATCATAATTGGCAGAATGTATTTGATTTTATTGTTGGAGAGGAAGACATAACTAAACATAAACCCGACCCACAGGGATATCTTATAGCTATTGAACGCATTGGCATACCTGCTGGAAATTGTATCATTTTCGAAGATGCTAAAAACGGTGCCTTAGCCGCAAAGACAGCCGGTGCATACGTTGTAGGGTTGCGTGAGGGTAATGCTGAAACGATTGACTTAAGCGCGGCAAATACAGTGGTAAACAACTTTTCAGAAATAGAAATATAACTATGAGCTACCAGCTGATAATTAAGCAACCGAAGGCATCGTTAAGTTAATGAGTGAATCGATAAATCTTGAGCAATTTGAAATGCATTTAGCAACAGAACACGAGATTGATATATTGCCTGCAATCGAAACAGCCGCAGATTCACTTTTTAGCCAAGTGGGTTTCAATGATTTGCCTGCAGCCGCATCAGCCGCGGAGCTCAAAAATGCGAAGGCTATAATTGTTGCCGGTAGACCGCCAGTTGGATTTGCACGCATCGAAGAGCTTGGTGGCAATGCTCATCTTGAACAACTTTCGGTTACTCCTGAGCTAGCAGGAAATGGGATTGGGGGTAAGCTTCTTGAAGAAACGTGCGTTTGGGCAGCTCGACAGGGTTACTCGGCGATAACACTCGTAACATTTCAGTTTATTCCTTGGAACGCTCCATTTTATGAAAAGCACGGTTTTAAAATGGTCAACGAGCTAACTGCTGAACTTGAATCTTTACGCCAGCACGAGGTTGAACTTGGGCTAGACAATTTTGGTCCTCGCTTAGTGATGAAAAAACCCTTGCAGAGCACGTTACCAACACAGTGAACTAAGTATTGACAGTGTATTTTTGCTTTGATATATTTTTACTTGGAAGACCAAGTGATACAGCACTTAGTTCGATACATGTGATCATTCGAGTTAGTAAGTTAGTTGTTAGAAGACAGTTTGTTAGTTAGTAGATCACATCTGTTGGTGCAAGTCTTCCCCGGTACTAGAAGAGACGCTCGTTGCGTCTCTTCTTTAATTACTTGATTCTGGAATAAGATTTGTAAAAAACATGATATTGTAAAAGCATGAGTACTATATCTAATGCAACTTTTGATCGGTTACGTTCCTGGAATATTGTAGCTGGGTTTTTTCACCTAGTTTCAATGTTAATAATATTAGCCCTTTCTAATGAATTTTCTTTACCGGTTACGGCCACCTATATGACAGGCCCTCCGGGTTCAACGTTTGCCGACCCAGTTCTGTTATTTAGTAATAATGTGAGTTACACGATTGCACTATTTATGGGGCTTTCGGCATTGTTCCACTTTTTGGTAGCTTCAGCAAGATTCTTCCCAAGATATAAAAAGGGCTTGCAAAAGAACCAGAACATTTTCAGATGGGTGGAATATTCGATTAGTTCTTCGGTCATGATCTTTTTAATTGCTCAACTTAATGGAATTAGTGAATATTCTGCGCTTCTGGCAATATTTGGCGTTAACCTTTCTATGATTTTATTTGGTTGGCTACAAGAAAAGTTTGCTAAACCTAGAGACGGAGAATGGTTGCCGTTTGTATTTGGCTGTATTGCCGGTGTTGTACCTTGGGTTATTGTTTTAGTTCAGTTATTGACCCCGAACGGTCCATCTGGTACCTCCGCTCCCGGTTTTGTTTATGGTATTGTTGCTTCTTTGTTCTTGTTCTTTAACTGCTTTGCTTACGTTCAATACAAGCAGTACCGCGGAGAAGGTAAATGGGCAGATTATCTTAGGGGCGAAAAAGCCTACATTATTCTTAGCTTTGTGGCTAAGTCAGCTCTTGCTTGGCAGATCTTTGCTGCTACACTTGTATAAAATATATGTTTTAGATTCAGGTTACTTTTTTCTGTGAACACAGCCGGCCCAACAACACGGTCGGCGTTTTCCTTCAGTAAGTTCTTCACAGGTTCTGCGAACGCGGCGCTTTCTTGTCTCAATTAGCTTAGCATTTTCGACCCAGCAGATAAATTCATTTCTAGCTAAAGGAGTAATATCTTCCCATGCAGCTTGTACTTCTTTTTTAGAAATAAGTGCACTCCTTAGGTCTTTCGGTAATACATGTACAACACCACTTGAAGGTTCTTTTTTCAACATATATTTATAGTAGCGTAGTGCACTAATAGGTCAACAGTGACGTACCCGGCATAGCTTGTTTGTGAAGTTGTATACTAGAACTATGCCTGATAACAAAACAAACCCAACAAACGTTTCTGTAGATACGTATCTAGCAACTATAGAAGAAGGTCGTCGAAAAGATACCCAAGCTCTCATAGATATTATGCGTACCATTTCTGGTCTTGAACCAGTTATGTGGGGTCCAAGTATTATCGGCTTTGGAACAAAGCATTATAAATACGAAACTGGTCGTGAAGGAGACATGCCACTACTTGGTTTTAGTCCACGAAAAGCGGCAATAACTATATATTTTGCCGAGGGCTTCGACTGTTACTCACAGTTGCTTGAGAAGCTCGGTGTATACAAAGCCAGTGTCTCGTGTCTTTACATAAAAAGATTAACAGATATTGATTTAAGTATTTTGCGACAGATGCTTGCCCAGTCGTATAAGCTTGAGGCTGATCCACTTGCTAAGCCGGTAACTGTTGAAGATTACATAGCTCGCATTCCGGTTGCTGCACGGCCACATTTTGATGAACTTAGAAACATTGCTCGCGGTGCACTTCCACTTGCAAATGAGGTTCTTAGTTACGGTATTGTCGGTTATAAAATTGACGATAAGCGTGCACGGGTTTTTATATCCGGATGGAAGGATCACGTGGCGGTTTACCCAATCCCTAAAAATCCAAAACTTCAAGAAGAACTGAAAGCTTATGTGAAAGGAAAGGGTACCTTGTGGTTCCCGCTTGATACGCCACTACCCAGAGAACTGATTAAACAAGTTATGCTTACGCTCGTAAGTTAAGAAAATAATTAAGCCGTTATTATCACAAAAAACAGACCAAGTAGCACTCGGTCTGTTTTTGCTTTCCAAATAGGATTTAGGAGACCGTTAATATATGTACATGAAGTTACTGGCTGGTGCTGTTCGGCTACTTACAACGCCGAGACCTTTGTAGTTCATCTCGCTGATCGTGACTGTACCATCACCGTTAACACTTTCAACATATACTACATGCATACCTTGCTGGCCGATTGCACCAGCACGTGGTGCGCTACCGGTTGGGATACCTTGAGCTGCAGCTCGTGCTACCCAAGTGTTGGCATTACCCAATCTGTTGGGAAGATCTGGTCGGCGATTTTTTGCATACCAGGTACAGTATCCGGCGGCGTAGGTGTTTCCTGCGGAACTTCCGCGAGCTTGAGGGGCTGATGGCGTGACTGTTCGCCGTGCGGTAGTGCTCACACGAACAGTAGGTTGTGGTGCGACAATAACTGGTGCCGGCGGTGCTCGTTCAGGAAGTGGCTCTGAGGCGTCGGGGATTGTTACAGTGTCACCAACGTTGATTGTGTCTGGGTTAGCAATCTGAATATTTTTTGCATATAAGCGCTGCCATGTTGTCTGGTGGATATTGGCGATTTTTGTAAGCGTATCACCACTCACGATAGTATGCGTAATTACTACCGGGGGAAGTGGTGCCGGAGCTGGCTCAGCTTTTGGTTCTTCTGGTTTTGTTTCTTCCGTGGTAGCTTTTGATGGTTGAGCCGCTTGCTTGCGCTCAACAACTGCGCCGACTGTAAAGTCAACGGGGTTGTCGGTTATAGCAATATTTTGTAATGGGGCGGCGCCCACGTTTGTACTGATGCTAAAAAAGAGCACAGACATAGATATACCCACCCGTAATATGGTGTTACGCATTGTAAATTATTCCTCCTAGTAACGTGTTGTATTCATAATTATTTGCTTAGGAAACTAAAGCATATTTGGCCCGTTCCTAAGTTTAGTGTCAAAAACATTGCTGTTTGCATTTTGTTCAGTGACACAAGAATCCATGCTACACGACATAAAAATGAAGTCAATAGTTGTTACGCTTTTGCACTAACGCTATATGTGGTGGTGAACGGTGTAGTATATATAACAACCTAGAGCACAATAAAAAATGCATTATTAACTATTCGAACTGCGCAATTTTCAAGTCATCGGTAAACAATATATTGCGGGTCGTTCTTAAATTCTGATTTATAACAGTTATGCTTTATAATACGTAGTATAAATTGTAGATAAAATTATGAATCTTGTGAAAAATCTTCCAAATCTTAACCCGAAGCCGTTAGCAGATATTCTATTTCACCGAGACAAGCGAGTAGAAACCTTCTTGGCGCTTCCTATTAATGACCGCTTAGATATTTTGAAACAGCTGACAGCTCATGTTAAGCATGATTTGTTGATGCAGTTACCCGACGAAGATCTGGCAGAGATTCTGGAGTCTGTCGATCCAGATGATGCTACCGACATTCTACAGGTAGTTGGTAGGCGTAAGCGTGAAAAAGTATTGCCTCTGGTTAGCGATAGAATTAAAGACGCTCTCTCAACCTTGCTAGAATTTGACCCAGAAACCGCTGCCGGTTTAATGACCCTCGACTACATACAGGTTCATAAAACTGACACAGTCCAAGACGTTGCCAAAAAATTTAAAAAGCATGAAAAAACTACTGGCCGACCACCGGTTATTTTAGTGCTTGATGAAGATAAGCTAATCGGTTTCTTGCCTGGACACGAACTAGGTTTTACTGCTAAGAATCAACGAATCGGCAAAGGTGTTAAGCGCATGCAGACAATTTCTTATGCCGCTTCGCATGACGAAGTTATACATCTGTTTAATGCACATCCACACGCCAAAGTCGCGGTACTAAACGACGCGGGATACGTGCTTGGTATCATCTATTCAGATGATGTGCTGCGTATTATTCAAGATCAAGAAGCATCTTCTTTGTATGATTTTGCGGGTGTTAGTAGCGAAGAAAGTGTTACAGATAGCGCCGCCCGAAAAGTAAATTTTCGCTACAAGTGGCTTATTATCAACCTTGGCACAGCCTTTTTGGCGGCCTTCACGGTTGGTCAATTTGAAGAAACGATTTCAAAATACGTTTTGCTTGCTGTATACATGCCAATAGTTGCTGGTATGGGTGGCAACGCTGGAACGCAAACATTGGCTGTTTTGGTTCGTGGTATCGCTTTGAAGCAGATCAGTCTTGGAACAGCCTATAAAACGTTAAAGAACGAAGTTGGCGCCGGGCTCTTTAACGGTATTATTAACGGATTTTTGGTGGCGGTTGTTGTTTTGATAAAAGATCATGACGTTAAGATTGCTCTAATACTTGCGATGGCAATGGTGATTAATTTGGTAGTAGCGGCATTCTTCGGAACCCTGGTTCCTCTTATTATGGCAAAACTAAAAAACGACCCCGCGGCATCGGCAACAATATTCATAACTACAGCAACAGATGTTCTTGGTTTTCTTGTTTTCCTAGGTCTCGCAACAATAATACTAGCTTAAGAGATCACGAAGCAAACTCACCGCTTTGTTTGGGCGTAACGTGTATGGCATACTGAAGGCATGACAGAACCATTTAAAAACCTGAAATTACTTGTAATACATCATGAATCTGATACCCACCTGGACATTAAGGCAACGACTCCCAAAAAACAAGATACATTTCATCGACTTTCGGTTAAAATTTCAAATAAATTGGGCAATGCCTGGGCGTTCTTTATTGCCTTACTGGTCATAGTCTGCTGGGCAGTTAGTGGCCCGCTATTTAATTTTTCTGATACCTGGCAACTTGTAATAAATACTAGTACAACAATAGTGACCTTCTTGATGGTTTTTGTTATTCAAAATACACAGAATCGTGATGGTCGGGCCATGCAGCTTAAATTAGACGAACTTATTAATACTTCTCAAGGGGCGCGTTCCAAGTTTGTTGATATAGAAGAACTTTCTGACGCAGATCTTGATCAACTTGAAGAGCAGTTCAAAAAGATTCAAGAAAAAATTCAGAGTAAATCAAAGTAGAGATCTGAAATTAATACTGTAGTGGTTGAGCTCGAAATTTTTCAACAGCTTCTTGGTAATACGGTTGAAATTCTTCAGTAAGACAGTTAACTTGCCATTCAGTTATTGCTTCATCTTCACTACCGGTTTTTTCGGCACGTTCTACAACGCCATTTATATTCTTACAGTAGCGAGCACGTACTGAATTATATACGTTGTGGTCAAATGCATCGGTGCTAGAAAGCACAAAGAGTGATGCAACGAATAAAATGTTCATTAATATTGAAACAATAGCGACACTCGTAAATATATCTGTCTCGGTTATTCTATGTACCCTTGTTAAAAAACGCCCATTCTTAGTAGATTTCTTTTTAGTCATAAGAAAATCATAACATAAGCATAAGCTACTTCACAAGATGTTAGAAATTTAGCGTCTATAATGCTTGCGTCTACGCTACTGCCAGCGTACAATAATATATGTTAACAATATAACTCGCGTTATCACGGAAGTTGGTGGGTCTGATATTTTAGACGATTCCAACGCTGTGCCGCAACGGTAAATTCTGTACGAATTTTGCCTGAGCCTGCTTAAGGCTCGGAATATCTACAGGATAAGTCCGATACGCTGATAACATTTAAGCGAGTCTCCCGAGCAGGAGAAGAAAATAAAAGACTGTTTTAAGGGTTTGTCTTTTTTCAAAAACGACTTCTGCTAGGGTATCAAAGATATCAAAAAGGTAGGAGTTTTTTAATGGGGGCAGTTGCGCAGGTGTATAGAACTGAGGTGGGTACTGATTCTTTTTGTGAAGAGAATCAGCAGCCATTCTATTATTCTGAATATGGCCGTATTGGTCGAATTCACGAAGAGCTGCTGAAAAGTGAATTTGCACAAATAGCACACCAAACACGCGACATTATGCTTTACGGTGAAGTACAGCCAGAAACATATCAGCGCGTTACCAATGAACTGGTAGGCATGGCACTTGAAAAGCTCGGTAAGCCGTTTGTAACGAACTATGACTATGCATTGATCGGCGGACGTATTGTTGCCGAAGATGGTGAATCTTTTGTTTCGTTGAATCAACGAGGTTTGGACGAAGCTACCAGAATGTCTGATAAAAATTATCAGCTCGAATTCTTACGCGAGCGACGCCGCGCAGATTTGTTATTTGCTCAATCGTTGGAACGCATGGCTCTTGACCCATCTCAGCCGGTCGGGTCTTGCGTGGTAGTGGCTTCGGCTTGTCCTGATGCTCGTGAACTCGGGGTTTCTCAGAAGCTTTTAGTAGATAATTTTTATCAGCCAGAGATCGATCAAGCGGTGGTGTGGGTTGCTACTAAGACTGCGTCTGGTATTAACCTTCAAACAGTTAATTTATTTCATGCGAGTCCTGAGTTGTTGGCTACTTCGCTTGCATACGCTACCAATTCACTTGTGCCGGTTGATCAAAGAGAACAAACACCTTGGCGCCATATTAAAACAGATAACAATGGAGAATTTGTCAGCAATCTATTGGCTACCTATGACAGCCTCGCAACCCAGTCGCGCGGTGAGCCCACCTTTCATGGTCTGGTAAAAGGTGAGTTGCCTGATTTTGTGAGGAGTGAGCAATTTATTGAAGATAAACAATTTCAAAAGACACTTCTGGCAACACACGAACGCTTTGCGGAGATAGCACGTAGTCTCGCGGATGGGAAATCACACGTTCCCATACAGTACATCGATGCAATCTTAGAACTACGAACCCAAGATGGTACTTTTGAGCTTTTTGGCGATAAACGTGAAGCACTTCTAGCATTACGAAATGGCACTGTAGATTATGAGAAATTCAGAACATCTTTAATGGTGGTCAAGAGGGCGGCAGAGGCTGGCCTTTGGGCTGAGCTAGCCAGGGTTTATCACGGTGATGGCAGGCAAGCTGAACACGCCGCAACGGTCGGGAGTGATTCAGTAGGCAGTTCTATACAAAGCTTGAAAGAGGTTTCTGAGCAACGTAGTTATGGGAGGTCTGAGTTGGGCTGTCCTGGTGGTGGCGGTAACATAGAATCTGCAAAGGGCCTCTTTGAGCTCTCTACAAATGGTCTTTTGAGTGAAATATTCAGCGGTACAAAAGTTATAAAAACTAATTGCCCAATGTGCAACGAAAAAGATATTAAAGCGGAGATTAAGCATGGTAAGATTACCTGCAAAAACTGTGATGCCTGTGTGGAAATTTGTACTGGCAAGACGGTGCGTCGATCGAAAAAAACCAAAAAAGCTGCTACATCAATTGCTAAGAAGACAATAAAAACAACTCTTAAGTTTTTTGACTTTAGAAAGCAACAAAAACCAGCAAAACATGAGAAGATAGCAGCATGAAGATAGGTATTTATGCTGGTACGTTTGATCCAGTGCATGACGGTCACATTGAATTTGCTAAAACAGCTATTGCCGAGGCTGTGCTCGAGAAGGTTGTTCTAGTTGCCGAAAAAGAACCGTACCGCAAAAAGCCACATGCATCGTGGGATCACCGCCAGGCAATGCTAGAAAGGGCAACAGAAGCTATTGAAGCAGTCGATCACAATTACGCCTTTGCAGCAGAACTTTCTCATCAGCACACAATGAAGAATATGTTAGAAGTTGCCATTAAACACTATGGCTCGGAACACGAATTCTATTTTTTGGTTGGCTCCGATATTTTCGAACACATTCATCAGTGGGAAGACATGTTACAGTCGCACGAATACGGTGGCTTTGTGGTGGCACTCAGAGACGAACATACACAGCAGTGGCTACAAAAGCGCATAGATCACTCTGAAGCGTCTGGTCAAAAACTCAACATTATTTTGCTAGATAATAAGAAACCACGAATTAGTTCAGGTCATATTCGCGAGCAGATTTCTGAAAATACTACTCCTGAAGATATCCCTAAAGTTGTTAAAGACTACGTTTATACACATCACCTTTACGCTGCGCTATAGAACCAACATTTTTTAAACAGGTAGCAATTATTACCAAGTACCATTAGATGATATACTACAAGCATAACCACAACGGCTCCTTGAATAAAAAACAAGGAACAGCAGCTTGAGAAACACCACTCATAGAAAAACAACAGTCGGAAAGCTACGTACCAAAAAAGGTCCAGCGTATTTCACTATATATAAGCATCTGGCTCGTCGACATAAGATTATGCTATTTGCTACAGCTGCAGCTCATACGGTAGCGCTTGTTGCTGTGGTTGTTGCTAGCCTTATTCCTAACATTAATAATCGTGCATATGCGGCCGGGGCATATACCGGGTCTCATGGAAGTAATGTATTTGTAATGTTAGTAAAAACTGACAATACAGGCAGTAGTAGCAGTACGCAGTTTACTATTCCTACCACTGGCGCTGGATATAATTATAGTGTTGACTGTGACGACAATGGCTCCTTCGATGCAACTGGACAAACGGGGAACTACACCTGTAATTATGGGTCGGCCGGTACATATAGCGTTGTGATAAGTGGCACGTTCCCCCGTATTTACTTTAATAATACCGGCGACCGTTTGAAGTTGCTTGAGATTCAGCAATGGGGTAATAATACATGGTCGTCCATGTATCGTGCATTCTATGGAGCTGCTAATATGCAGTTGACCGCTGTTGACACACCGAATCTATCAAACGTTACAAATATGAGCTCTATGTTTAATGGGGCAACATCTTTCAATCAAAATATTAACAATTGGGATGTGTCGCATGTGACCGACTTTCTTTATGCGTTCCAGGGTGCCTCGTCTTTCAACCAAGACTTGAATAGCTGGAATACTAGTAGTGCCATTAATATGGGTGGAATGTTCTTGTTGGCATCGTCTTTCAACGGTGACATTAGTAGCTGGGATACGAGTCAGGTGACAAGCATGAGCAGTATGTTTAATGAATCAGCATTTAACCAAAATATCTCTGCCTGGAATGTCTCAAATGTGACCGATATGCAGAATATGCTTCGCAGCACTCCGTTCAACTACAACATTGGTGGCTGGGATGTTTCCGGCGTGACAAATATGTATCGTATGTTTGCGCAGTCATCTTTCAACCAAGACATTGGTGGCTGGGATGTAAGCTCGGTCACAACAATGAAGGATATGTTTTCAGGGGCAACTGCATTTAACCAAAATATCTCTGCCTGGAATGTCTCAAATGTGACCGATATGAGTGGTATGTTCTATTTAGCCTCATCCTTTAATCAGTCGTTGGGTTTGTGGGGCGTTGGGAGTGTTACTACAGCAAACGGAATGTTTAGCTATTCAGGTATTTCTACTGCAACATACGACAGTATATTGTCTGGCTGGGATGGGCAAATACTGCAGAATAATGTACCTTTCGGTGGTGTCGACAAAACCTACTGTGCGGCTGCCGCGGATCGACAGAATATAATCACTAATTATAGCTGGATTATCACTGATGCTGGGCAGGCTTGTCAGCCACAAATTACCACCGGCGGGGCAACGGTTATATCCACTGACTCTGCAACAGTTGAATTGAATCTGGTTGATGATGGTGGCGGTACGGTTTCTGCTTTAGCAATACAATACGGTCTGGACACTAACTATGGCAGCACAGCTTATTCATCTGACGGATTTGGCGAAGGACTGCATTCTATAACCATCAACAGTTTGACCTGTGAGACAATGTATCATTACCGGGCATATGTGACGACCAATGCCGGTACTGTGTATGGAAATGACGCAACATTTACAACCAGTGCATGTCCGGCACCGCCAATACTGCCTGATCTCAAACTTGATATCGCCCTGAGCGAACCCGGTCTAATTCAGGGTCAGCAAGCTAACTACACGTTTACTGTAGCGAATGTGACAGGTGGTGTTTTTGCAGATGGATCCACAAATTTATACATAGTTGCACCCGATGGTTTCGAGCTTCCCAACCCAATATATAACGAAGATGAGGGCGTCAATGTATATACAGATGAAACAACATATTGGTGCATAGATTACACAACTGCGGCTGTTGATATACCAGCTTTTGCATATCACCTTGGAACATTCTACCTATGTACATTTGTTACTGAAACACTATCACCGGGTCAGTCTCAAGATATCACACTAACCTTTAATGTGAGTGCACCGGTAGACGAACAGACAGCAATGAGGGGGGTGATTGTTTCTGGTGATACAAATGCAGAACAAATAGGTGAGGCTTTCAACGGCACTGATGACATCTATACTCTTTCAATAAATAACGTCGCTGTTTATACCGGCACACAGCCAGGTAGTACAAGTGATCAAGGTGGAGCAGGTGCTAATCAAGCGATTCTTGCCGGTGCAACTGCGGGCGGCGTGTTGGGGGAGACCGGTGAAAATATAATTTTATTGATTTCTACGGCAGTTGCCGGAATACTTGGTGGTGGCTTTTATCTAAAACGAAAATACTTTTAGTGCGTATATGCAAAGGGTTGTAGAAACAATCTAATAATTGCTATCGGTTAACTTCTTTTTACCATCACAGTAATTACTCCGTCTATATTTTAGACGTTTCTTGATGTTATCTATTTTGATAGCAAATAATCGACTAAGCGGGTTCTTCGGAGTAGTGTGCTTCTAGGTACTTTAAGTGTTTTTCGCGGTACTTGTGGAACTCAGATTTTTTAAAGCCGGTTCTTTTAATGAAGGTACTAATTTTTTCTGAGCCGATGAAGTGGGGCATCATAACGTATGCGGCACCTTCGGAATAAAGGTGGGCGGCCTGGTAGCTAGTCTCGGCAGAGGTGATGAAGACGACTCCGGGGTTATGTTCTTTAAGCCAGTGGGCCAGAAATTCATTCGTAGCAAAATCACTAATTGTTGAAACCACTAACTTACTTTTTTCAAGCTGAAGCTCTTCAAGCAGCTCTACATCGGTGGCATCGCCATACAAAATCTCAACTTGTTGTTTTTCTATAAGCTCAATCGCCTCAGGGTCGTAATCAACCACCACAAATCGTTTGTTCATACCTTTAAAGGTTCGAATAAATTCTGCACCACCCTTGCGATAACCAAATAATATAATGGGGAATGAATGGAGTGCGTTGCGTTGTTCTACTTCAGTAACCTTACGTTCAAACAGGCGCAGGTGTCGCTCAAGCACAGAATATATTTGGTCCGAGTATTTAATTAGGTAAGCCGAGCCAGCGAATGTGATTAAAGCGGTAATTCCGATTGCAGCTTGAACGGACTGGCTGGCGTAGTTGTGCTGTACTGCTGCATACACAAAGACTAAAGAAAACTCACTAATCTGGCTCATAGTAATGGCGGTTTTAAAACTCGAGCGTTTGGTGTAGCCCTGTGCACCAAGGGCGATTAGTACGACTAATGGTTTGAGTATAAAAACGAGCAGTGAAAAGGCGATTGCCGCAACCCAAACTTCATGCACAAGACTTGGCGCAATTGAGTAACCAATGGTAATAAGGAAGACGACAACAAAAAAGTCACGCATTGGTCGCAACCTAGATGCAACTTCACGACTAACTGGAAGGCCCGCCATGCTCATACCGGCAAGCAAAGCTCCAACTTCTAACGAAAAGCCAATTTTTGCGCACAGAGTGGCAATACCGAGCGCCCATCCCATAGAAGTTACGAGTAGCAGTTCTTTAGAAGTTTCAAGGTATCTAGTTACTCGTGGGAATATAAATCGGCTAAAAATATAAAGTGCTACAACAAATAAGATGCCACGTCCGAACAATAGGAAAAATTCTAGCCATGATCCACCGGTCGACCGTGCAGAAAGAGTGATCTTTCCAAGAGTAGCAAATAAGTCTTGTAGAATCAGCACACCCACAGCAATCTGAGCGAAGAGTCGCATCAACTCCTTTCTTTGCTGGAGGAGTGTAATTATAATAATCGTGCTACTTAATGCAAGGCTGACACCAATTATTACGGATTCTAGCCGACCGTAGTCCAGTAGTCTTGCCACGGCAGCACCAGCGAGTGTCATGACCGCCATTTGCGCCAGAGTGGTTATAACTACTACTTTACCGAGCCTAGATATTATTTTAAGACTAAGTTCTAACCCAACAATAAACAGTAGCAAAACAACACCGAATGATCCAAGAACTGAAAAACTAGAACCATCTTGAATTATATTCAGTACAACTGGTCCCGCAATAATGCCGGTCAATACGTGTCCTAAAATTAGTGGCTGGCGAAGCCGGTGCATTATTAAAGCTATGCCTGAGCCAAGCGCTATTACTATGCTGAGCTGAGTAAGAAGATCTGCATTTTCCATTTTTATTTCCTTTGAATACTATAGTGATTATGGCACAAACAACACCGAAGCGCTACTGTTTGTTCGGGGTTTGCGAAGACTTTTCAGCTTCGTCAACTGCCGCGTCTAGTACCTTCTTGAATTCCTCTAAGCCCTTTGGACTTTCGATCTTTTTACCATTTAGTATGAAGGTTGGAGTGCCTTCTATGTTGAATTGCTTGGCACTCGCAACATCGCGGTTAATACGGTCGGCAGTTGCCTCGCTGGCGTAGTCGGTTTTGAACTTTTCCATATCAAGGCTGAGTTCTTTGGCATACTCTTCAAATAGAGCCTGTTGGTTGGTGGAAAGCTGACCCCATGCTTGTTGAGTTTCATAAAGTTTGTCGTGCATTTCCCAGAACTTACCTTGATTACCAGCTGCCTCAGCTGCTCGTGACGCCGCAAAAGCGTTCGGGTGAATACTGATTATAGGGAAGTGACGGAATATAAAGTTAACCTTGTCTTTGTAGAGCGTAGAGACTTCTTTCAAGATTGGAAAATATGCCCCGCAAGCCGGACATTGAAAATCAGCATATTCAATTAATGTAACGTTATTTTCTTTACCATTCTTAGCATGGTCATCACTTTGAATTTTTGCGGCATCTCCTGTAAAGGCACTGGGGCCATCGTCTTTTGGCTTCGTTGCAACAAACAAAACACCAAGACCAACTACAACTACTGCTAGAAATATCCAAAATCGATTCATTTTTTCCTCACTTACTTTGTAGTGTTGATTATATAGGTTGAGCAGACAATTGTCATCTTAGCGTGGTTTGATATACACTTTAAGTACTATGAGAACATTTCTCTGGGTGGTGTTACTACTTGATCAAATTGCGCTTCTACTTCTTGCCGGTCTAAAGTTTGACCGTTTTGAAATGAGTGACTTCGCTTTTCGGCGGTACGCAGAAGGTTTTTCGGGTGAATCTGCAAAGCTTCATCGACAGTTGCATAAAATGCTTGGTGAAGTAAGGTTATTTTGGCAGGTTAAGATGGTCTGCGGTTTTGCGGTTTCGGTCACACTTTTTACGCATCTGAACACTCCGGTACTTGGAATGGTCTATTCGCTTATAGCATTCCTCTTAATTATTGTTATCTCTAGAGCTAACGTCGTGCAACAGATTGCCGCGAGGGCGTTTCACTCGGGGCTTAAGATAATTCTTCAAATGACAACTTATCTAAAACCGCTATGGGCAATTGTTGGAGTACCAAGTCATAAAAAGAATACTCAGCCCTTGTCTCACGATGAGTTTATTCATCAACTGCAGGGTCTGCCGAGCACGGTACTAAGCCCAGTGCAAAGACAGCGAGTAGAAACAGTTCTGGCTAGCGAAGAAAAAACAGTAAAAGATATTATGACGCCGAAACGTCGAGTTGTTAGTGTTACTCCAAGCACTACCCTTGGTCCGATTGTGCTGAGCGATCTAGAAAAAAGTGGTCACGGTTACTTCCCGGTTGCCACTAAGAAAGGCCCGCCCGAAGGTATTTTGGTACTAAGTGAGCTTGCAAACATTCAACAAGCCAAGCAGGGGCGAGTAGTGCGTGATCTGATGTCGCCACATATATCTTGGGCGAACCAGGATAGCTCACTGACCTCACTGGTCCACACAATACTTGATGAAAAGCAGTATATGGTATTCATTCGAAATGACGATGAAGAGTTCGTTGGCGTAGTTACGGTGGCCGATATTATTCGACATACACTCGGTATCGTAAAAGATTAACACGCTTATTTTTGTAGTTTTAACCCGTAACAGATATAATCAGTATCTATGAAAAGAACACTCAGTAGCGACATCGCGCAAAATATTGGCAAACAGGCAACTGTTCAAGGGTGGATTCACAAGAAACGTCTTATGGGCGGTCTTACGTTTATTAACGTTCGAGACCGGAGAGGTCTTGTGCAGGTTTTAGTGGAAGACAAAGCCGAGGTAGAAAAGCTACGCGGCATGCACATTGGCACAGTTCTATCGGTAACTGGTAATGTTGTAGAAGATGATCGCGCCCCTAGTGGTGCCGAGATCCATGACCCAAGTATTGAGGTGCTGGTAGCCGTTACTGACGAGCCACCGATTGAAATCGACAAACCAGTCTCACATAAGCCAGAACATCTCGACACACTATTCGAATATAGGGTTCTGAACATACGTAATCTACAAGAACAGAAGATTTTTAAAATTCGCGGAAGTCTTACACGCTATATTCGTGATTACTTGACCGAACAAGAATTTGTAGAGATAGACACTCCCAAGTTACTTGCAGAAGCAACCGAGGGTGGTGCAGAGGTTTTCAAACTAGACTATTTTGGTAAAACAGCAACTTTAGCGCAGAGCCCACAGTTTTATAAGCAGATTATGGTTGGCGCGTTTGAGCGTGTTTTTGAAATTGGTCACAGTTACCGCGCAGAGCCTAGTGCCACAACGCGGCATCTTACTGAACTGACAATGCTAGATATTGAAATGGGCTTTGTTGCTGATCACGACGAAGTACTTGATGTTGTAGCTGACATGACAAAGCATGTCTTGAAAAAGGTGTATGACGAGCACGCAGCAGACTTAAAAAGTCTGAATGCGCCTGAACTCAAACTCACCGAAGAACAGATCCCAAGGTTTACCATTGCTGAGATTCATGAAATGTACACCAAAGCCACCAAAACTGATACGACCGCAGAGAAGGATCTTACTCCAGACGAAGAACGTTGGATTTCTGACTATGCTCGTAAACAGCTTGGCACCGATCTGGTATATGCGACAAGCTTTCCAAAAGAGGCGGGTAAGTTTTATCATAAATTAAAAGATGACGGCACAGTTGCCTGGGGTGATTTGCTGTTTCGCGGCCTTGAGATTGCAACCGTTCCACTTCGCGAAAATAATTACGAAAAAATGATTGAACAAATGAAGTCCGCTGGCCTCGATACTACTCACGAAGGCTTCAAGTATTATTTGCAGGCATTCAAATACGGCTTACCACAACACGGCGGCTGTGGGTTTGGTATAGACCGGCTTGTGCAAAAAACCATAGGGCTTAGCAACGTTAAAGAAGCAACACTCTTCCCTCGTGACCTTAACCGGCTAACTCCTTAATTCATTCGTCATTACAACCAAACTCTTATATAAGAAGGACTACTGTGCGATCACGCTAGCATACGCTTATGGTTATGTTGTATAATCGGGCTAGTATAAGTGTAGGTAAGAGCAAAAACTGAGTATTTAAGAAATGGGTGAAGGTAAAACTGAGATTCCTGCCGAAGAAGAAGCTGTTAAAGAAGACCAGCTGACTTTAGGTGCGCTTGGTGTTGGTGGTGCTGTAACTAGCGAACCTGAAGCAGATAACTTAACTGATAAGCCCGACGAGACAAAAACTGACGACACTCAGGAAAAACCAGACTCCTCCGTATTGGCAGAAACACACTCTAAGGCCAGAGCTAAAAAGTCTCGCAAATTACCTGCTGTTAAATTGCAGAAAAGGTGGCATCGAAATGTGAGTTTTGCAGTAGGAATTACAGCGCTTTTAGTTCTTGTGCTTAGCGGTGTGCTCAGTCAGTACTATAAAAACAAGACACTGCCTAATGTTGTTGTTGCGGGGATCAACAGTGGAGCAAAAGATAGTGCCCAGCTTAAGGCGCAACTTGAAAGCCAATATTCTGGGCTTAAAGTGACGCTACAGTCTGCAGATAAAAAACTCGAACCAAAACTAGAAGAAGTTGGTTTATCATTCAACGTAGATCAGACCATAAAAAATAGTCTTGAAGCGAAGCGTGCTCAGGGGCTTTTGGCAAAAATATCATTTTGGAAGAAGTATGAAGTACCGGCGGTAATAACTATCAACGACACGCTTCTACAGCAGTACATAGATACTTACATTCCAGAAATGACCAAACCACCACAAGATGCGCAACTACAATTTGATGTTGCTAACAAAGTATTTATTATCACAAATCAAGCGGACGGGCAGGGTCCTGACACAAAGAAGTTAAAGCAGCAACTGGTCGACACTGGTAAGAATCTTCAGCCATCCATTCTTTCGGTAGATACGACCACCAAGAAGCCTGTTATTACGCAGGCTAAACTCGAACCACTTCTGGTACCAGCTAACAGCCTAGTTTCGCGCAAAATCGTATTGACTGGTCTTGGATACACATTCCAAGCAACACCGTCAGAAATTGCCGGCTGGATTACACCTACACCTCAAGAAAACGGTGACCTTAAACTGGTTGTTGACCCAGGAAAAATTCAAAGCTATGTTGAAAGTATTAGCAAGAGAATATCAAGTGCACCAATAGATCAAAAGGTTATTAAAGACGAAGCCACTGGTGCCGAGGTGGTGTTGCAGTCTGGACGTAATGGAACCGAGTTGGCAGACCGCCAAGTACTTTCCAATGCAATCGCACAAGCGCTTCAGAACCAGCAAGATACCACACAAACCATGAACATCAAGACAGCTGCCTTTGGTGTTGTGAACATGAACGCCTTTGACAAATGGATAGAAGTTGATTTAAGTGAACAGCGTACAACGGCATACGAAAAAGCTACGCCAATTAGAAACTTTACAATTGCTAGCGGAATGCGTGGATACGAGACAGTAACAGGTGAATTTTCTATCTGGCTAAAAACACGTCGGCAGACTATGAGTGGTGGTTCAAAGGCTGATGGCAGTTACTACAGTATTCCTAATGTTGAATGGGTTAGTTATTTCTATAAAGATTACGCTCTGCACGGTGCATGGTGGCGCGAAAAGTTTGGCGCACCTGCCTCACATGGATGCGTTAATATGACCAATGCAGATGCGCAGTGGGTATTTGAATGGGCACCGGTTGGCACTAAGGTAATCGTGCACCAGTAACACGTGCTATCATGAAGTATATAAGAGTGGTGGGTAACACATGAATAACGAATCAGACGAGCAAAAACTAGATGCCGAACAAGAACTTGAGTTTGACGAACAAGAACTCGAGACGGTTGAAATTAGTGATAAAGATATAGAAGAAGACGACAAAAAATCTCGTCATGCCCGTCGTCAAGCAAAAAAAGAAGCAAAAAAGAATCGTAGCCCTGAAGAAAAAAAACGGGCACGACGAAAAAAAGACTTCTTAGCACTAGGTATTTTAGTTTCTATTCTTGCTATAGTACTCGCCGTGCCAGCAACCAGATGGCCCATACTTAATGCAGTTGGCTTTCGGGGTACGTTGATGATACAAGTGAATGAACAAGACTCAGCAAAGCCGATTATTGGTGCTTCTGTGATGCTAGAAGATGATGAGATGGTGCGCACAAATGACGACGGCTGGGCGACTTTTTCGGCAACAAAACTTGGTAAGCGAGTTATTACGGTCAGCAAGTCAGGATACGGCAAAGAGACCCAAGCTGTTGTTAATAAGCTAGGTACAACTCGTCCCCAGGCGATTAGCCTTAAGGTGATCGGAATCAAACTCGATGTAGTGGTTCTGCACTGGCTTTCTGGCAACCCCCTGGCCGGCGCAACAGTTAGTTACGAAAAAGCATCAGCCACAACTGACAAGACTGGCCTTGCAAGTATAGTAATTCCGCCAACCGACGAGCGTAAGGTTGTACTTGATGTTGCCGCACCAGGATTTCATACAAAAAAAGTAGACACCGATATCTCGGTTGCAAGTCGAGAGGTTTCGTTGGTGGCCGCACAGATGGATTATTTTATTAGCAAGCGTGACGGGAAGTTCGACATTTTTACCAGCCGACTTGACGGTAATGATCAGCGAAAAATCATTGAAGCAACCGGTAAAGAAAATGAAGGGCTACTTCAATTTAGCATCAACCGAAACAATCAGTATGGAATTTTGGTTGCGAACCGTGATGGAAAGATTCTAAACAACCGTATAGTTGCGGGTGTATATATAGTTGATTTAGAAAAATCTACTCTTCGGAAGATTGACGAAGGAAGTGACGTTCAACTACTCGACTGGGTAGACGACACAATTGTATATAGCAAAACTATTCCAGAGCTTAACTATGATGATCCAAATTTGAGCCGTATTCAGTCGTATAATGTCACCAAGTCTAAAGCGTCTGAAATTGCTCAGTCAAACTATTTCCCGATTAACTTAGTTGCCCAGAACAAAGTATTTTATATGCCCGCCGATTCGTACCGAGTTATAGAAGGCGCGGCGCTAACAAGTTACGAAGTGAATTCCGGTGCACGAAGGACATATTTAGCCGACAAACGTTTGCAATACGGCACTCGTGCACGCTACGACGCCCTTGAGCTTCAAGACAGCGACGGTAAAAACTATGAACTCATTGTTGCTTCTGGTGTAGTTAAGGGTATTGACAGACAGCCTAGTAATCAATTGAGCTTTGCACAGAAACCTGCAGGTGGCCAGGTGCTGTGGACCGACAGGAGAGACGGACAGGGTGCTTTATTGATTCGTTCAACGGCAGCTAACGACGAGCGGATTATTACAAAATTAGGTGGACTCATGCACCCAGTACGCTTTGTTGGTGATAGTTTGGCAGTTGTCCGGGTGGTAACGAGCCAGGAAACTGCTGATTACGTTGTAGATATTGGTAGCGGTAAACTTTCGAAGATTGTGGACGTGTCGAATGTTAGTAGTCTGCGCATGGGTGCGCTGTAATACCTGTAAATTCATGTAGCTTAATCATAGATAGCTAAGCGCAGCTCTGATATACCGGCCTAAGCAAACATAACACCTCGAAAATGATACAATATGAGAGTGAAAAAACTGACTTTATTGTTTATAGCTGTTCTGATAGTAGCCCCGTCGACACCTATGTTTGCACAGGAACTTAGTACAAGCGGAGGTGCTCCGACGCGTGAATCGATTGCTCAGCGCTGCACATATGCCCAACGGTATTTGAACGAGACACTGAAGCCTCGTGATCTAAAAGCGCGCGTCGATAGATTACAAGCGTACCGTTATATTTATCAGCGTCTCGATGTTTTTGCAGCCCGCCTTGAACGTAATAATCAGCAGGGGGCTGCGGAATTTCGTCAATCGTTAGATCAGTTTGCTAAAAAAACCGAAGCATTCAAAAAAAATTACGAACAATATGACTCTACGCGAGATATTGCCGCAAAGTATGAAAATTGCCAGAAACGCCCAGATGAATTTCAAGAGTACGTCAACGCCACGCGAATTGCGCGAGAAACAGTGGCCAAAGATGTTGCCGATATTCACACATTGCTAGATGTTTCTGTAATGAGCCAGCTGGCTGATCTTCACAATATATTATTACAAACAGGAGGCAACGGTTCATAATGGAAGAAGTCGTGCATCAAGAAGTTGAATCGACTGAGTCTACTCAGTTACCTGAATCTGCTAATAGGTTACCTATTTGGCAGCGGACTACTTTGCCAGTTGCGCTGATGATTGTGATACTGATGGCTTCAGCGATTGTGGCGGTGGCTTATGCAATATATTGGAACAGTGCAGATCGTAAGTACGATCTTGCTAGAGGAGGAGAAGAAACAAAAAACCAAGCACTAAGTGTAGAGGACGCCGATGCAGCTGATCGCACAAGCCTTGTAGACGCTCCCGCGGTTAAGCAGAAAATGGAATTTTTACAAAGCGAGATTAGCGCACTCAGTAGTCTTGGTAAATTTGAATCCAGCGATCTTAGTGACCAGAATCTACAACTTGTAGAACCTGATCCTGCTTCATTTTAGAATCAGCCAGTAAGTTTTTTGAAACTACTTCTTTTTTGGTTTCTTCTTAGATTCAAAAAGATCTTCTTGATTCACCAACCGAGCGAGTCGTTTTTTGAGTTCGCTTGATACATGCCACTGTTCTGCGGGAACAGTTTTAGCACGTACCTCAACTAAAATACTCTCTTGATCAAATGTTTGCACTCCGTGAAAGTGGGGTGATTCAAGTATGCGTTTTTGCCAAATTTCTTCTTGGGCCATGGCTTGCCCAAGATGATTCACCGAACGCTCAAATGCGTCTATATCGGCACCAAGGGGAAGCGTGACTTCAATATTAATCTTTGCTGAATCAAGTGTTTTGTTGGCCGCGCGCATTATGCCACCGTTGGGTATAACATGAAGGGCACCTTCGGCATCTCTGAGTGTCGTAGTTCGCGTACTAATGCGAGTAACAGTCCCTTCAATGGTTCCAATACCTATGCCGCCGCCAATCTCTACCACATCACCGACTCGGTATTGGTTTTCTCCAACAATGAATAAGCCACTGACAAAATCTCTGATGAAAGTTTGAGCACCCAGGCCAATAATTACACTAACAATACCCGCACCTGCCAAGAAAGGCGCAAGGGCTTGGAGTGCGCCTAACTCTCTTAGTACAAGAGCAAGCACTAACATCCAAGTGGCGATGCGCAAGATTGAATCGATTAGCCCTGTTAGTGTTTGTTCACGTAGCTTACGGTCGCGTTTCGTTTCGTATCGTTCTGAATTGGTGATACTTCTAGCGATAACACGCGAAATATAGATCATACTGAATTTTCGGACCAGTGTAGCGGCGACTATTATTAATAGGATATTCCAGCCATGGCTGCTCATCCAAGCGCTCACTGCACTGTATATAGAATTCATATAATTAGTATAGCAAAACGGATATGTTTTTGTGGCAAAAGATAATCTGTTAGTATCAAAGTTATGATCGAACAACCTGCAAATGATCCATTTGCTCAACATATTATCACTAGAAAGCGCAAAAAGTATAAATTCGCCAATTTCGATAGTTTTCCAAACTGTTTTTCACACTTAAGGACTACTAACGCCAAGCATACGCTAGAGAAGTTGAAGACATACTTAGCGGATAAGCCTATGGTGCTAGAAATTGCGGCTGGTAACGCACAATTTAGTTTTGAATTAGCCAAAAAACATCCAGATCTAAATTTTATAGCCGTTGATATCAAGTCAGATCGATTGTACACAAGTGCCAAGAAGGCGCTTGCCGAAGGTGTAAAGAACATCGCTTTTCTTCGTACCCACATGAATGAGCTAGGGGATATCTTTCCGAAAAAAAGTGTTGAAACAATCTGGTTGACGTTTCCAGATCCATTTCCTAAAAAACGAAGCGCTAAGCACCGTTTAAGTCATGTTTCGTTTTTGCGACAGTATCGCAGTATCTTGAAAGACGCTGGTTTGCTCAAGTTCAAAACCGATAATCGGGAGCTATTTTTGTGGAGTTTAGAGCAGTTTGTTGCTCAGTCATGGCACATCTGCGAACTATCGTTTGATCTGCACGAATCAAATTTGCCAGACGATTACAAAATCAAAACTTATTACGAAACACGGTTTACTCAGGAAGGAATACCTATCAACTACTGCACACTAAACGTATAATTTTTCACGGAGCCACGGGTCTAAATCACCTGCCGAAAGAGCTAGTACTAAGTCGCCATTTTTAGCGTGTGATTGAATTTTTTGCCATAATACATCGTTCATATCACTATACTGTGCATTGGTTTCGGAACTGGTAGCGCCCAGAAGTTCGGTTGGTGACAGTATTGAAAGGTTCGGATCCTCACGACTCAGATAAGTTGGAAGCCAGTAGACTAGCTTTGCTCCGTCAAAACAATGACGGTATGCATCTTCTTTAACTATTTCGTGTTGCCGAATGTTTTGGTGTGGTTGATAGACCACTACAACACGTTGGTTTAGTTCTTTAGCCATAGCGAGTGTCGCGGTAATTTCTACGGGGTGATGCGCATAGTCGCTGTAGAGGTTGTCGGCTAATTTCTCGAATCGTCGTGAAGTACCAGGGAAATCACGCATAATACCTTTTAACACCGTTACATCTTGTTCGGGCATAATCTCAGATACTGCTTGTGCAGCGAGCCATGCGTTTCTTCGCATATGTTCACCTGGTAGTACAATTTCATCGGTTGCGGTGTCTGATTCGTTAAATATAGTCACTGAATCACTTGCTGGTATTTGTAAATAGCTGGCAGACTGATTCCAGAGTAGTG
>DAIUJM010000003.1:42573-44859 GCA_036848695.1 Candidatus Saccharimonadota bacterium | reverse complement strand
AACTGCCACCTAGGTTCAAAAAGCACGATGGTCGCCAGAAGCTTTTCTTCTCTGTGATCTGCGGAACCCTCCTTCGTTAAAGCTTCGGCAGGGCAGGCTCATCCCTGTGCACCGAAGCCTTGGCGAAGGTGTATCGGTTTTTGAGTAGGTGGTGAGGTTGTCAAGTCTCTGGCGAGACTTGCTTTACATTTAGGTATCTGTCGGTTATTAATTAAATAATATGTCTTTTTCGGTGCCTTTTACGGTACTTTGAGCACATTTATTTACTAGCTCGTACACCAAAAGTGTTCGGGCCGACCTCTGTGGATATTCTTAATATTGCCCAGAATTGATTTTATTACAGTAAGCAGTATATACTGAGTACTATAAATAAGTGGGGGAAAACACGTGCCTGAAATAAAACCTGCCGAGATACAAGCGTTTGCATCTATTAAAGTAGTGGGCGTGGGTGGTGCTGGTGGATCAGCTGTGAACCGCATGGTTGACGCTGGCCTGAAAGGTGTGCAGTTTGTTGCTGTTAATACCGACGCGCAAGCCCTGTACCATTCAAGAGCAGCCCTTAAGATACATATTGGTAAAGATGCCACTCGTGGGCTTGGAGCTGGTGCAGACCCATCAGTCGGACAGCAAGCAGCCGAAGAATCAGAAGCTGAAATCAAGGAAGCACTTGCTGGATCAGACATGATCTTCATTACTCTTGGTGCTGGCGGCGGTACTGGTAGCGGTGCAGCTCACATTGTCGCCAAACTGGCTCGAGAGATGGAGATTCTCACAGTTGGTGTGGCAACAAAGCCCTTTGCGTTTGAAGGCGAAAAACGTCGTAAAAACGCCGAGTTTGCAATTGAAAATCTTACTAAGTATGTAGATACACTTATTACAATACCGAACGATCGACTTCTGCAGACAATCGACAGAAACACTCCTTTAGTAGAAGCCTTTACGGTGGCAGATGATGTACTTCGGCAAGGTGTCCAGGGGATTTCAGATCTTATTACAGAACATGGTTTAATCAACCTCGACTTTGCTGATGTTAAATCAGTAATGAGCCACGCCGGCTCAGCTCTGATGGGTATTGGTCATGGTAGCGGTGAAAACCGTGCTGTTATTGCCGCTCAGCAAGCAATTGAATCTCCGCTACTGGAAGTATCTATCGACGGTGCTCGTGGCGTGGTATTCAACATCACCGGTGGTAATGATCTTTCTATGCACGAAGTTAATGAAGCGGCTGAAGTTATTACTGCAGCAGTTTCACCTGATGCCAACATCATCTTTGGTGCAACCATTAAGCCAGAGATGCAAGATCGGCTTGAAATTACGGTTATTGCTACCGGGTTCGACGCGGCTTACTTTGCAAAGCGTGGTGCACCAGGAGCTACTTCAGTAGAAGATGACGATGACGAAGCGGAAACGGGTCTTTCGCATTCACTTGGCGAAGTAGAAGGCGACGTTGAGACCATTAACATGGACGAAGACAACACACCAGAAACAGCAGCTACACCAGCTGAAACTGAAGAACCATTCCATAAAACCGAAGATGTACCAAGCTCTAACATTTGGGCCAGTGAAGATGACGAAGAAAAGCCAAAAGAAGAAGAACACGATATTCCAGCCTTCCTGCGCCGTTTTAGACGCAAAAAAGCCACATCTGATGACGAAGAAAATTCCGAAAAAGACGCAAAATAGTATTGAAACTACACTAGCATTAGCGTTATACTAATTACGAGGTACGCTACTGCTAGGGTAACTACAGAGCACACCTAGATGAAAATATTAAAATAATAAATGTTTTTCGGAGTAGTACATGAAGTGTCCAAAGTGTCAGAGTTCAGACTCAAAAGTTGTAGAATCGCGAGATGTCGCGAGTGGTGAAAGTATTCGAAGACGTCGTGAGTGTGAATCCTGTCAGCATCGCTTTACAACATATGAACGCGTTGAGCGACCAAATCTTGTTGTTGTAAAAAAAGATGGCACTCGGGTAAGCTTTAATCGTGAAAAAATTCTTTGTGGAATCGAGAGGGCTAGTGAAAAAACTTCACTCACCGGCCCGCAACGCGAAGATATAGTTGCGCGGATTGAACGCAAGTTGTACGATTTAGGTAAGCCAGAAGTGAGGGCTGTGGACATTGGGGAAATGGTGATGAACGAACTTGCAGCAGCCGATGAGGTTGCCTATGTGCGGTTCGCTAGCGTATATCGTCATTTCACTAGTATCAAAAACTTCGAAGAAGGCTTGAGCGCGCTTAAAGCACGTAAAGACAAGTAGAGACGACCGATCCGGTTGTTGCC
>DAIUJM010000003.1:0-42473 GCA_036848695.1 Candidatus Saccharimonadota bacterium | reverse complement strand
GGGAGTGACTAGGTGGAGGGTGTAATGCCCGCTGACGCTCTAAACAAACAATTCGTCTGACCAGATTTCTCGATTTGAGAATGCAGGAAGGGCACAAAACAAATTAAAAACGAGGGTAATGAGGAGGGGTAGTTATGGCACAGGCAACAGTGCTCGGTATAAGGCGCTATTTTACAAAAGAAGGAACTGATCCGTACGAGATGTTTTCTTGGGTGGAGAGAGACTCCAAGATTGACAATCCAGTTACGGGTAAGATCGCGTTTGAACAAAAATCGGTGGAATTTCCAGACACCTGGAGCTTGAATGCCATTAATATTGTGAGCCAGAAATATTTTTCTGGTACACCTGGTACGAAAGACCGCGAAGCAAGTCTTAAAACACTTATTAACCGTGTTGCGGATACAATTACCCGTCATGGTGAACAAGAAGGTTATTTTGACGATAACAAGCAGGCTGAAACATTCAATGCCGAACTAAAATATATACTTACTTCACAACGTGCCGCATTTAACAGCCCTGTTTGGTTTAATATTGGCGCCAAAGAACGTTCTCAGCAAGCCAGCGCCTGCTTTATTTTGGCAGTTGATGACACAATGCCCTCAATTTTGAACTGGTATAAAGAAGAAGGCATGATTTTTAAAGGCGGATCTGGTTCAGGTTTGAATATCAGCTCTATTCGTTCTAGCTTTGAACCCCTTGGAAGAAGCGCTGGAACGTCTTCTGGTCCGATGTCATTCATGCGTGGTGCCGACAGTTCTGCTGGTGCTATTAAATCTGGTGGTAAGACTCGTCGCGCTGCCAAGATGGTTATTATGAATGTTGATCACCCAGATGTTGAAGAATTTATCTGGTGTAAGGCAATCGAAGAGCGCAAGGCGCGGGTACTGCAAGAAGCAGGATTCGACATGAGCTTAGACGGTAAAGACATCTTCTCTGTGCAGTATCAGAATGCCAACAACTCAGTGCGGGTTACTGATGACTTTATGCATGCTGTTGAAAATGATGAAGACTGGAACCTGGTAGGCGTCAGCGACGGTAAAGTATATAAAACAGTAAAAGCTCGCGATTTATGGCGACAAATTGCTGAAAGTGCGTGGGAATGTGCTGACCCGGGTCTACAGTTTGATACCACAATTAACCACTGGCACACATGCCCCAATGCCGGTCGTATTAATGGCTCAAACCCATGTTCAGAATATATGCATTTAGATAACTCTGCTTGCAACCTTGCTTCAATTAACCTTCTGAAATACCTAAACGAAGACGGCACATTCGACATTGAAGCCTACAAGCAAACAATTCAAATTGTCTTCACAGCCCAAGAAATTTTGGTTGGTTATTCTGAATACCCAACTGAAAGTATCGCCAAGAATGCCCGGGCTTACCGTGAACTTGGTCTTGGCTATGCAAATCTTGGCGCACTTTTGATGGCCCAGGGGCTTCCTTACGACTCTGATGAAGGTCGCGCTCAAGCTGCCGCGATTACCGCCATTATGACTGGTCAAGCTTACGCTACTAGCGCTCGTATTGCTAAGCAGGTTGGTCCATTCGCCGGCTTTAATAAAGACCGTGAAGGCATGATGAAGGTTCTTTCACAGCACCGCGACGCTGTTCGTGATATCGACGCTCGCTTGGTGGCCGAAGATCTTCTACAAGCCGCTGCAGAAGCTTGGGACGAGGCTGTTGAACTTGGCGAGAGGTACGGTGTACGTAATTCACAGGCTTCTGTGCTTGCCCCAACCGGTACCATCGGTTTCATGATGGACTGTGACACCACCGGCGTTGAGCCTGATTTCAGTCTTACCAAGTACAAGAAGTTGGTTGGCGGTGGAAATATGGTAATTGTGAACCAAACCGTGCCACGCGCGCTCAAGAAGCTCGGTTACACGCCAGCGCAAATTGAAGACATCGCTGCTTATATTCATGAAAATGCTGGTGTTGTTGGTGCTCCGCATCTTTCTAAAGAACATGCAGAAGTGTTTGCCTGTGCAGTTGGCGAAAACGCCATTCACTATAACGGTCACGTTAAGATGATGGGTGCTGTTCAGCCGTTCATCTCTGGTGCAATCAGTAAAACCGTGAACATGCCAGTTGAATCAACCGTTGAAGACATTGAAGAACTTCATAGACTTTCTTGGAAGCTTGGTCTGAAGGCTGTAGCAATTTACCGTGATGGCTCGAAGGTTGCACAACCACTTTCTTCGAAGAAAGATGACGATAAAAAGGAAGATACCCTTGCGGCACATGAACCACAAACGGCCGAGCAGGTAACCGAACAGTTGGTTGCGATGCAGTCTCATGTTCGCCGAAAAGTACCACGCGTGCGTAACGCGAAGACATTTGCATTCCGCGTTGCCGACAGCAAGGGCTTTGTTACAGTTGGTGAATATGAAGATGGTTCACCAGCTGAATTGTTCCTTCGAATAGCCAAACAAGGTTCAACGCTTGCTGGAATTATGGATGCCTTTGCGATTTCAGTCAGCCATGGCTTGCAGTACGGTGTGCCACTTAAGAGCTACGTTAAAGCGTACATCAATATGTCATTTGCGCCAGCAGGCATGACTGATGACGCCGACATCAAAACAGCCTCAAGCTTGGTAGATTACATCTTCCGTCGTTTGGCAAAGCAGTACCTGAGCCTCGACGATCAGCTTGAACTTGGTTTGGTGAGCTTAGATGATCTTGAAGCGGAAGCTATGAACAACCAGGCGAGTCTTCTAGAAACTGAGGTTAAGGCTGATTTTGCACCACAAGTTGTGAAGCCAGCAGTAGTTGCGCCACAAACAAGGCCAGCCACAACCAAGGTTACGAGCACTGAGACCGCTCCGCTGTGCTATAGCTGCGGTAATCAGACCCAGCGCGCAGGTAGCTGTTACGTCTGCATGAGCTGCGGTACTACGAGCGGCTGCTCGTAGTAGATCTTAGATCTGAGATCTTAGAACAAAAGAGGCCATTTCGGCCTCTTTTGTCGTCCCGCTTATATGGCGTCATCCCGGACTCCGATCCGGGATCCAGTATTTATAATCGCTGGCGATGCATCGTTCTCTTGCATCCAAAATCAAAATTACAACTTCTAAACCAGTGTTATACTGAATTCCATGGCTAAGCTCCTACTAATTACAGGTCCTTCTGGCGCGGGTAAAACAACAGTTTCTAAAAGTCTACTGAAACAGCTTACGGGCGAGTGGGCTTATATTAGCCAGGATGATTTACGACAGCTTGTCATTGCCGGATACGCATCAGCAGATGATTATGAGCATGAGTGGAGTGAGGAGGTAAGGCGCCAATGGAACGTTTCTATTCCAATTTGTGTTGATGTGGCGAAAAGATATCTTGATGTGGGCATAAATTGCATCATTGATTTTTATGCTCCTCCGAATGAATTTGAAAAATGGAAAAAAGAACTCAAGGATATTCCATATACATTAATCGTTCTACGACCTGATCTAGGCTCAACTCTAGAAAGAAATAGGAGCCGTGAGGAAAGGGCAAAATTAAAAGATAATAAAATCAGGCAGAACTACAAGGCGTTTGAAGAATGGAGTCAAACTGAAATCAGGGTAGTTGATACGAGCAAGGAAAAGGTGAGCGTCACGGTTGAAGCAATAGAAAAAATCATCTCATTAATTTGATATACTAAAAACAATGAAAATAGTTATTCTTTATAAGCCGGTGTCAGAGTTTGCAACCTCAGTTGAGGCGTATGCGCATGAATTTGAGCGCGAAACATCGCATAAACTTGAATTAATGGATATAGAAAGTAAAGAAGGTATTTCTTTGGCTACAGTTCACGATATTCTGAGAAATCCAGTATTGCTAGCCATTAGAGACGATCATAGCTTAATAGAATTATGGCCAGAACGAGACAGTTGGCCGACTGTTTCTGAACTCAGTGCCTACATTCAACGGTAGGCCGGACTGTCATTCCCGACCCGATCGGGAATCCAGAACACAAATGACTATAAAATAGCCCCAGGCTTTTACGTTGCTCGGAGAGTATACTTGCAATTTACCCCATATTTATCTATCATAAGCATAGAAAAGCGCTCCATTTTAACGAAGTTACAGTGGATGAGTGGTTATCACCCACGAATGCTGTGAGAAGAACCTTGTCATCTCGACCGAAGTGGAGAGATCTAACCAGATTTCTCGACAAGCTCGAAATGACAAATACTAGAACTCGCCGGTCCTGACCCGTAAGATCAGCAAATAAGCGCTAAAAGAATCACTTCTTTTGGAAGCCAGATGGTACCTCCCATATACGGGATCTGGCAGTCAAAAGAAGTGATTTTTATTTTTAGGAGAAAAAATGAATACTCAAGAAATATTCACCAAGATAGACATGGTAGTAGCTAAAACTAAAGTCGTGATTGATCGTCCAAAAGGTTCAACTCACCCACGCTATGATGATTATATATATCCCTTGGACTACGGCTATCTCGACGGTTCAAAAAGCCAAGACGGTGGAGGAATTGACGTTTGGGTAGGAAGTGAAGATAAGAATGAAGTAACTGGAATGCTTGTTATTGTTGATGCTCTAAAGAAGGATAGTGAGATAAAAGTTTTATTAGGGTGCAACAATTCAGAGATGAATGAGGCACTTAAGAAAAGCAATCAAGGTGATATGGCAGCAATACTTATAGAAAGGAGAAAAAATGAAGTTTAAGGCAGGCACACGAAGACGAGCGCTAGAGTACGAAAAAGATCTTGTGAAGAAGTGGAAAAGAGAAAAGACGTTCGAAAAATCGGTTGAAAATCGTCCTGAAGAAAAACGTTGGGTGTTTTATGATGGGCCACCGTTTCTTACCGGCACACCACACCACGGCCATCTTCTAATTTCATCGGTCAAAGATGTCATGGGTCGATTCCATACCATGAAAGGTGAGCGAGTTGAACGTACCTGGGGTTGGGATTGCCATGGTTTACCTGCAGAACTTTTTGTAGAAAAGCAGTTGGGCATCAATAACAAAAAAGAAATTGGTACTAAAATTAGCATTGAAGAATATGTGAAACAGTGCCGCGCATCTATGGTCAAGACGGGTACTGAGTGGGAAGATACCATTGATCGTATTGGTCGTTGGACGGAGTTTGAAGGCGCGTACAAAACTATGGACAAAGAGTACATGGAATCTGTGTGGTGGGCGTTTAAAGAACTGTACGAAAAGGGCAAAGTGTACGATGGTGAAAAGATTCTCGTCTATTGTACTAAAGATGCCACGCCAATTTCTAAATCTGAAGTAGCAATGGAAAATAGTTATAAAATGGACACTGATCCGAGTGTGTTCGTGTACTTTAAGATCGAAGACGAAGACGAGCATATGCTGGCCTGGACAACTACACCGTGGACGCTTCCGGCAAACGTTGCCGTAGCGGTTAATCCTGAAGTTGAGTATTCGCTGCTCGAACATGATGGTAAAAAATTCTACGTTGCTAGCGAGGCCGCGAGTCGTGTGATGCAAAATGAAAAGAAGCAACCTCTTGAATACACAGTGCTCAAGCAGATAAGAGGCTCCGAATTAGTAGGCAAAAGGTACGAGCCGTTATTTGAAAATCACGGGCCTAAGGCACACCGTGTTCTTGCCGCTGATTTTATTACTTCAGAAGACGGCACCGGTATTGTTCATGAAGCGCCAGCTTATGGTGAAGAAGATTACGAACTCTGTAAAAAAGAGCAGGTGCCAGTGGTTGCGATTGTTGATGAAAACGGTCACTATACAGCGAGCCGCTGGATAGGCGAAAATATTTGGGATATCAACAAGGAGATTGCTAAAACACTCGTTGAAGAGGGTAGAGCCCTAAAAGTTGAATATATACGGCATGAATATCCACACTGTCACCGCTGTGACACTAAATTAATGTACCGTGCGCATCCAAGTTGGTTTATGGATATTCAATCTCAAAAGAAAGAGATGTTGGAAGAAAACGCCAAAACGAATTGGAATCCCGATCATCTCCGCACAGGTCGGTTCAATAACATTATTGAGCAAGCCCCAGACTGGAACCTGAGTCGTGATCGTTACTGGGCAACGCCAATTCCAGTGTGGAAGGGTTATCGTCAAGACGGTACCGAAATAGTTAAAGTTATCGGCAGCTACGACGAGTTCGAAGAGCTTACTGGCAAGCGACTTGATGATTATCATTTACCGCAAGTAATGAATGTGACATTTGAATGTGATGGGGTAGAGATGCGCCATATCGGCAAAGTTCTTGATTGCTGGTTCGAAAGCGGCTCAATGCCATTTGCGCAGTTCCATTATCCATTTGAGAATAAAGAGAAGTTCGAAGCAATGTTCCCGGCTGATTTCATTATTGAAGCAATAGATCAGACCCGCGGATGGTTCTATAGCCTTATGGCGGTTAACGTTGGTTTGTTTGGGAAGGCGCCGTGGAAAAATTTGATTTGTACGGGTTTCATTAATGCTTCGGACGGCAAAAAGATGAGCAAAAAGCTCGGAAATTACACAGACCCACTTGAACTAATGGATAAGTATTCATCAGATAGTTTCCGCTTCCTGATGCTCTCTAGTCCACTTACGAATGGTGAAAACTTTAGTCTAGCCGATAAAGATGTTGGTGACGTAGCGCGTAAGCTCAGTATGGTATGGAATATGTATGATTTTTTCACAATGTATGCCGAGGTTGATGGCTGGGAATACGACGGCAAACTTACTGATCCACTGGAGTCTCTTTCTAGCCCTCTAGATATTTGGGTCGTCTCAAGGCTCCACCAACTAGTATCTGAAGTTGAAGAACGAACCGAGGCGTATGATTTACAGGGCGCGCTGAAACCAATTTTGCCGTTCTTAGACGATGCGTCTAACTGGTTTGTACGCCGCTCACGTCGACGTTTTTGGCGTCAGTCCACCGTAGCTTCAGGCGAAGGCGGAAAGAGTGAAGACGACGGTGATAAGAATGATGCCTACAAAACACTACACTACGTTTTAGTCCGTCTCGCATATCTTTTGGCTCCATTCACACCATTTCTGGCGGATGAACTTTACGAAAAACTTACAGGGGACAGTGAATCTATCCATTTGAAAGATTGGCTACCGGCTAGTAAGGTCAATCAACTAGTCATGGACGACATGGAAAAAGTTCGTGAGTACGTAAACGAAGGTTTAGGTCTTAGAGCGAAGGCACAACTTAAGGTGCGACAACCTCTTGCCAGTATCACTGTTCCGAGCCTTGGCGAACATATAGATTTTGAACCAATTTTAATGGATGAACTCAACGTAAAAGTGGTGAAGATTGGTAAAGAAGTGATGATTGACGAAACCATCACTCCCGAACTAAAGCGCGAAGGTTTAATGCGCGAAGTAATTCGTTTTGTACAAAACGCTCGTAAAGAAGCAGGGCTTAATGTTGATGACCGCATACATCTTTCGTTACAAACTACAAACGATGAACTCCAAACTGCTATAAAAGAGCATTCCGAGACAATTGCAGCCGAAACCTTGGCTTCTAAAATGTCTGAAATGAAAGATGGTTTCACAGCAAGCGTGAAGGTTGAAGGGTCATCCCTAACGATTACGCTCATGAAAAGCTAGTTATTCAGGGACACTCCTTACAACAAGAAGTGTCCTTGAGGGTAGGTCTTCGGTTGATGGAGCTAGCTATTTACGTCACTGATGTTTAAGTGTATACTTAATAGTAATGAATAAATCGAAAAACTACATTCTAATTGACACTAGAGAACCATTTGAATATGACCAAAGCCATGCTGATGGTGCGGTAAACATTTCTTCAATGGAATTTATGTCTGGTTCTTTGCCTCAGGCGCTGCGAGTTGTACCAAAAGAAACAAAGTTAGTTCTCTATTGTCGAACTGGGCAACGTTCAAATACTTGTTCAATGATTCTGAGACAATTTGGTTTTACAAATCTAGTAAATGGCATAAGCGAAGGGCGAGTTAATCAAATGGTACAAAACAATGAATTATAATCTTGTGAGATAGAAGTTATGACTATTCCGACAGATGACGAATTTGCACAAATGATTGGCGAAGCGCTTGATGCACTGCCAGAAAAATATACCTCAAAGCTTGAAAACGTGCTGATTACTTACGAAGACGAACCGAGTAGTGAACAGCTTACGAAGTTGGGTCTGAGATGCAACCAAAGCCTGTTTGGGCTGTATGAAGGAATTCCATTAACTCACCGTGGCAACGGTTTTTCTGGTCAACTTCCTGATAAAATAACTCTTTTTAAATTACCATTGTTCCATTTTGCAAATGGTGACGAACAAAAGTTTAAAGCTCAAATAAAACATACCCTCTGGCACGAAATCGCCCATTACTTCGGCTTAAATCATGGCCGTATCCACGAACTAGAGGAGGGAAGACTGAATAATTGACATTTTATACAAAGTGTGATAACATATTTATATTAAGTACAAAAACAAAGAAAGTAAGTTGATTTGGTCATGAATAGTACAGAACAGTTTCATCAAAGAGTTAACGAAGGACTGCACACAGTAAGCGCAGAAGCAGGTTTAGGCGGTGATTTACACGGTTCTGCTGCAAGTAACCAGTATTCTGACGACACTCTTTTGAGGGTTACTATCCAAGACAGAGGCAACGAGGTATCAACCAATGCTGAACTATCAGTCCCAACACACGAGTCCGGTAACTTTCAAAAACAGCAGGGCGCAAGACTCACGCAGCGCACAAAAAATGGCACCGTAGAAAGTACAGAGGCTGTTGCAAAGACTGCTCTAGGTGAATACTATGCAGCCGATGATTCCCCTACTACTGTTCGAAGAGAAGGGTATGGTCAAGTCGAACTTAGGAATCCCCGAGCAAAGGTACTGGTTGCAGCGTTGGCCGAAAAAGTAATCGGCGATGCTCAAGAAGCCATGACAGAACCGCCAACATTAAAGATTCAAAAAATAGTAGTTCCAAGCAATACTGACAATAAGCCGCAAACTCGCAGAAGGCGCTCCATGTCTATTTGGAGCTAGGTATGAATTACTACCCTTTACAGGAGTAGGTTAATCTGATAGACTTATTTAGATTGTTTCCTAAAAACCCCACTAAAGGATAGTAAGAAGAATGAAGAAAGCAGTAATTGTATCTGGCGGTCACCAATTTATTGTGACTGAAAAAGAAAAGCTCTCAGTTGAGCTAGTTGGTGATGAAAAGACTCTTAAGTTTGAGCCACTTATGATCATTGACGGCGAAAAAATACAGGTTGGACAGCCTGTTGTAAAAGGCGCAGTTGTTGAAGCTAAGGTTTTAGAAGAATCTGTAAAAGACGACAAAGTTATTGCAATTCGCTATAAAGCAAAGAAGCGCGTTAATAAGAAACGCGGACATCGACAACAGCACAGTATTATTGAGATTACTAAAATCAGCTAGTAGATTTTAACCAATGATTCATTGAAACGAGCCGAAAGGCTCGTTTTCTCACAACACCTGTCTTGTCATTCCCAACTTGATTGGGAATCCAGTATAGATTACATCGTTTAGCGATACAGTTTTCAGTGATAGTTGATGAATTTTGACTGGATCCTCGATCGAGTCGAGGATGACAGCAAGGCGAGTAAAATGTATAATAAAAGACGACGTTTGGAGGGAAAACTAAAAGTGGTGCAGATTATTGCAGTGACTAATCAAAAGGGTGGAGTGGGCAAAACAACCACTACTATTAATGTTGCCTATAATCTTGCAAAAGAAGGTAAGCGAGTGCTACTTGTGGATCTTGATCCGCAGGGTAATGCTACAAGCGGACTTTCGGTCAGCAAGTCATCATCCACAACTCGCGATGTACTTTCAAAAAAAGTTGAACTGAGTAAAGCGGTACAAAAAACCGCATACAAAAACCTTGCTGTTTTGCCAACGGACGCCGAACTAGCTACTTTAGAAACTGAAATTGCCACTGCAAAAGACCGAGCCATAAGGCTGAAGCAGGTTTTGGTTGATGCGCAGTACGACGTAGTACTTATTGACTGTCCACCAAGTCTAGGTTTACTAACTGTTAACGCACTGACCGCCGCCAACTCTGTTATTATTCCTGTTCAAACTGAATATTATGCACTTGAAGGTCTTGGTCAGCTGCTTGAAACTATGAAGCTGGTTCGCCAGGCTTTGAATCCGCGCCTCGCAATTTTAGGTGTGGTGATGACAATGCATAATGCCCGCACTACACTTTCTGCGCAGGTAGAAGAACAGCTTAAAAAGCACTTTAAAGAACGGTTGTTTGAAACCGTTGTTCCGCGTAATATTAGGGTAGCTGAGGCTCCAAGTCATGGAAAACCGGTGGGTGAGTTCGACAAGTGGAGTAAGGGCGCTAGGGCGTACAAAGCTCTGAGCAAAGAAGTCATGGAGCGACTATGATTGGAACAGATAACAGATACCAGCAAATAGCAAATAGTTTCCGCATCGTGTGGTCCGATCTATTTGCTGATATCTATTTGCTGATATCTAGCTCAGGAGCAAGGCGATGAGCAAAGGACTAGGTAAAGATTTCTCTTCATTAATACCAGATGATATGCTTTCAGAAGCTTTAGCGGTTGGTGGCAACAATGATTCAGTATCACAAATTCCACTTTCTCAGCTGTTGCCAGACCCAGAACAGCCTCGGAAGCATTTTGATGAGACAGCTCTTGCCGAGCTTGCCGCTTCAATAAAAGAACACGGCATAGTCCAGCCGATTATCGTAGCCAAAAATGGCGCAAATTACATTATTATTGCCGGTGAACGCCGGTACCGTGCCGCACAACTTGCCGGGCTCTCAGAGGCACCAGCCATAGTTCGCTCATTCGGCGACCAAGAAAAGCTTGAAATAGCTTTAATAGAAAACGTACAGCGCGAAGATCTTACAGTACTTGATTTAGCAGCAGCCTATCAGCGACTTCACAATGAATTTAATCTGGGATACGACCAAATTGGTCAGCGTGTAAGCAAGAGTTCAAGCGCTGTCAATAACATCGTTCGTTTAATGAAGTTGCCACTTGAAGCCAAGAAGGCCTTGCACGAAGGCTTAATTGTTGAAGGGCACGCACGTCAAATTGTGGCTTTAACAAATGAAGCAGATCAGCTTGAACTGCTTGGACTCATTGTTAAAAATAAGTGGACTGTCCGTCAAGCCGAACAATTTGTGGTGGGCAAGAAACAAGAACAGAAAAGTAAATCGGCCGACAAGCTCTCTCTTTCAAGAACGCAGAGCGAAACCAATGAAACCAAGCTACTCGCCAAGCGTCTTCATACACCAGTTACAGTCAAACACATGGCTAAAGGTGGACGGTTAATTATAAACTTCAAAGACGACTCTCATCTGGAAAAGCTAGTCAAAGATCTACTCGGTCAATAAATTAACTAGAAGAATTTAGCTGAATCGAATGGAAATACGCGTACCACAAGAGTGCCTATTATATTGCCCTCTGGCACAGTGCCAAGTTCATTACGTGAATCAAGAGAGTTGCTTCCTTCACGGTTGTCACCACTTACAAATAAATGTCCCTTAGGCACGGTGATATCGGTATTGCCACTAGTTGGCGGTAGTACTTTGCCATACTCTGCATCATCTGGGTTGAATCCGTTCGGATGTTCGCTGTTGTATACAGTAATTTTTTGATTTGCAACCACAACGCGCTCCCCGGGTAAGCCGATTACACGCTTAATAAGTTGAAGATCTGGCTGGATTGGGTCAACAAAAACAATAATTTCTCCGCGATCTGGCTCGAAAGTGTTCTTGGTTATTTTTGAGCTTGTTCGAGCGATCTTAGAAATAATTAAACGATCACCATTGCTAAGCGTTGGATACATGCTACTTCCAAAGACCTTATAGCTTTGAAAGACGAACATGTTAATAAATTGTACTAATACAAAGGCTGCTACAAGTGTTAATGCAAACGAAAGAAAACCACCTTCCTTACGAGGTTTTTCAGCAACTGGTGTTGTTGCTTCTGTTTGTGTAGGGGTCTGTTCGGTGGTAGTTGATTCTGGGGCAGGCTGGGGTGGGTTCTGTTCGGTAACAGGAGTCGTTTGTGGGTTAGGGTCACCAAACGAAGGTTGTGTGTCTGGCGCTGGCTTATAGTCTTCAGGGTTTTGCTGTCCCGGGGTATTTGGTGTTTGATCATCTTGCATAACCGGTATAGTATATCAGTAAACTATAGCTAAAACCAATATATGAGCTACTGGCACTTTAGGTAGCTTTTGACTTTACCGCTTAAGCCAAAATCGGTATACTGTATAAAGTATTTATGCAAAAAAGACGACGCACACCAAGTGGTTCGGCTATGGACGGTTTTGTCCGTAGAAACCGTACTCCATCAAAACCTAGAGCATCTTTAGACTCTTCAGCGCGCCCTAAAAAGCAAGACGGCTTTGCTCCGCGCCACCAAGATGCGCACCAACCAATGCAATTTGATGAAAAAACTGAAGGATGGGAAGACGAAAACACTTTGGCAATTACTGATGAAGAATTAACTCTAGAAGCAAAAAGCGACGCTCAGAACAAGCAGTTCCATTGGTGGCAGTTCGGCAAGAAGCGCCGTGCTAAGCGTCAACTTAAAGAGGACCGCCACAGTAGGCGTCGGAAGATCATCAAGCGAACTCTACTTATATTCGTTCTCATCGGGGTATTGGCCGGCGGATTCTTAGGTTGGAAGTTCTTAAAGAATACCGCCAAAGTATTTGATGGTAACGTGCTGGGGTTCTTTGATAGCACAAAATTAAAAGGTGAAGATACTGGGAGAGTAAATATTCTTCTTGCAGGTACATCAGAAGACGATCCGGGCCATGACGGTGCCAAATTGACCGACTCAATTATGCTTGTCAGTATTGATACGGTAAATAAAACTGCCTTTATGACTTCTATACCTAGAGACTTGTGGGTTAGCTACCAAACAAAAGAATGTTCAGTTGGCTACCAGGGCAAAATTAACGCCGTATATACCTGTGGTGAACAGATTGGCTTTAAAGAAGAAGGCTATCCGGATGGCGGAATGGGGTTACTTGAAAAGGTTGTAGAAGATGCATTCGGTGTTGATATTAATTATCATGCCAAGATCAACTACACTGCATTTGAAGAAGCTGTTAATGCTGTTGGTGGTATAGATATCACTCTCAAAACTACCGATGAACGGGGTATTTTAGATCGAATTTTCGACTGGGAATGTAATTACAAGTGCTACAAAGTTAAGTACCCTAACGGTCCGCTACGCCTAAATGGTGAACAGGCGCTTGACCTAGCTCGTGCTCGAGGCGATATGGCGCCAACCTATGGAACTGGCTACGACTTTGGTCGTACTGAGCGCCAGCGCCAAATGCTGATTGCTCTCAAAGACAAAGCTCTAACTGTTGGAATTCTAGCTAACCCTGCTAAAATAAGCAGCTTATTTGATGCCGCTGGAAACAACGTTGATACAGATTTCAAAACCAACGAACTTCGACGACTGTACGAAATCGGTAAAGAGGTCAAAAGCCAGAACATAAAATCTATCGGCTTAACGGACGAAGACGTGGCTTTGGTTGAATCCTTCCGCGCGGTCGATGGTTCAAGTGCTGTCAGGCCAACCGCAGGCACTATGAACTTCACGGCCATAAAAGCCTACATTAAAAAACTGACTAGCAACGACCCGGTTGTTCGCGAAGGGGCTAGCGTTGTAGTGCTAAATGCAAGTGGTGTTATTGGACTGGCTCAGAAGCAGGCAGATGTATTGTCGGAGCGGGGTATTACAATTTCGGAAATTGGGAATGCATCACCTCGCGATACAACAATCATCATAGACAAGAGTAAAGGGAAAAAACCCGGCACAAAAAGCTTTTTAGAAAAGCAATTTAATGCGGCGAGTACAACTGATGCAACCGGCGTACCCGAAGCTCAGAAATATCAAGCTGATCTTATTGTAGTGATTGGTAAGGCTGCCAACGCTGCCGCAAACTAGTGTTAACCGGTTAATGTTAGTGGTATAATAAGAGGCGATATGTTGCAGGCAAAGAAACGTTTTTGGGGTAAAAAACCCGGTTTTGACACCGGGGATCTTCTTCACATTGGTGTGAACCTGATCTTTGCTGCCATGATTTACGCCATGGTGGTTTACTGGAATCTTGTACTCCTAGCAATCACACTTATTTTACTTAGCAAATGGCGAGTTTTAGCGGTGCAGCCACGATTTTGGATTCCAAACATTAAAGCCAATTTGATTGACGTTGTTGTTGGCATTAGTACTGTAGTGCTAATTTACAGTGCCGAAAGTTCATGGCTGGCGATTTTGTGGACAGTTTTATACGCAAGCTGGCTTTTGTTCTTGAAACCTCGAGAGCACGACATACTAGTAGGCGCACAAGCTTTTTGGGGTCAGTTCCTGGGTATGATTGCTATATTTATGCTCCCTAGTCTAGTTCAGTCACCATTCTTGGCCTGTGCGGCACTGTGGCTTGTGAGTGTTTCGGCTGCACGCCACTTCTTCAGTAACTACGAAGAACCCCATTATCGTTCACTGAGTCTTATATGGGGTCTTTTAGTTACGCAACTTGGTTGGATCAGCTTGCACTGGGTTCAATATTACGCTCTGTTTGATGTAAAGATTGCACTGTACGCAGTTGTAGTAGCGGTGGTTTCTGCTAGCGCTGGCAGTATTTATCATGCCTACAAAAAAGATACTTTGCAAAAAGGTGTTGTGCTTGAAAACTTGTTATTTGCGGTTGCTTTACTGACCGTAATTGTGACCACTGCTGGTTGGTCTGCACAGCTATAGAATTTAATTATTGCCATAAGGAGGGCTTATGCAAGAAGAAAAATCTACATCCGATACTGTAAACAAGGCTCATCGCACAGTTGGACTGCGTAGTGCTGTGTTGGTTGGTTTTTTGTGTGTTTTGATGAGCGTACTACTTACCGCTGGTGGTCTTGCTGGGGCATATTTATTGGGTAGGAGTTCTAGTAATGCAAGTATCGATTCTAGTCGCCAGATGGTTGTGCAAGAAGGTGAAGTAATTGCTGATGTTGCCCAGAAGTTGAGCCCAAGTGTTGTTTCAATTGTCACCGAGCAACAATCGACTGTTCAAAGCTTATTTTACGGTAATCAGGTAAGGAAGAGTCAGGCTGCGGGCACAGGGGTGATTATTGATTCAAGTGGTTACATTCTGACCAATAAACATGTTGTGCCTGAGGGCATTACCAATTTGGGCATAGTAACTTACGACGGTACTGAGTATCAGAATGTTCAGGTGGTTGGTCGTGATCCGCTCAACGATCTTGCAATAATTAAGGTAACTGATCCAAAAAACTTTGTTTCGGCAAAGCTTGGTAATTCCGATTCCGTACGCGTTGGTCACAAGGTAATTGCTATTGGTAACGCTCTTGGACAGTTCCAGAATACCGTTACTTCCGGGATAATCTCGGGAATCGGTAGGCCCGTTGAAGCGAGTGACGAGGCTGGTTCATTAACTGAACAGCTGACAAACTTATTTCAAACCGATGCCGCAATTAATTCAGGCAACTCTGGTGGACCACTTATTAACTTCAACGGTGAAGTCATAGGCATCAATACAGCGGTTGCAGCGGACGCTCAGAATATTGGCTTCGCAATTCCAATTAATGAAACAAAAGGAATCATTGCAAGTGTGAAGGAAACCGGAAAAGTTTCACGCCCATTTCTTGGAGTCCGGTTCATTATGCTCAACAAAACTATTGCTGATGAATTGCAAATATCAGTTACCGAAGGTGCCTACATAGATACAGAACAAGGATCAATAGTTATAGGCAGTCCTGCTGAAAAAGCCGGTATACGGCCAAAGGATGTGATTAAAAAAGTGAATAACACAGTAGTGACGGAGCGGGTTCCTCTAACAAGTGCGATATCTCGTTATAAGGTTGGTGATTCGGTTTCCTTAACAATTATTCGTGATGGTAAAGAGCGGAAAGTTTCCGCAACGTTGGCTGAAGCACCGACGAACTAGATAGAAGTTCTCGGTTCTTAGATCTTAGTTCTTAGATCAGACCATGTGAATAATTGAATTAAATCAGTTGTTTTTTCTAGCTTATAATTAGCATCCTTAGCCATGGATTCCAGTGGTCTGTGTTGAGAGGCTAGGCTTTCGGTGATAACGGCCAGTGGTTTGTTGTTGAGATCGGAAATGTGTTGCCAGAATGCACGGTAGTGGTCTAGGCCATCTTCACCGGAAAAAAGAGCAACACCAGGTTCTTTAAGAATTTCTGGTGATGTGATCATCTTACGGGGTACATACGGTAGGTTGGCTAAAATCACATAAGGCCTGGTTTTTGGCATTTTTGGTAAGCCGTCTTTTTTAAAATCTTCTAATTTAAAGTTAATGTGCGTTTGCCAGTGTTTTGCGTTTTTTCGGGCAGTTGTGAGCGCTTGGGGTGATACATCTGTTTCGCCTACATGAATATCGGGGAATTCTTGGTTTTCCGTAATTGCTAGAATACCCGAGCCCGTACCGACATCAATAACCGTATTTATAGTTGTCTTGATGTTAATGTCGCGAAGCATTTCAATGATTGCTTCAGATTCTGGCCGGGGTATCAACGTATTTTCAGTAACAGAAAATGTGCGACCATAAAATTCTTTTGAGCCAGTAATGTAGGCTAGTGGAATGCGATCAGCACGACGCTTTGCGCAGGCATCAAGCCGTTCTGACTGACTGTCTGTTAATAATTCGTCATCATGTGCGAAGAGCCAATCACGTGGTTTTTCCAGAACAAACTCTAGGAGTAGCAGGCAGTCTAATCGAGCAGATTCAATTGCAAGATTTTGGAGCTTCGCAGTATTTTCTTGCAACCAAAAGGCTACCGTTGGTCGGGTACTATCCACGATTCACGACTCACGATCTACGAATGCCCTCTGGCGGACGACTTCATAAGCTAGCACCGCCGCAGCATTGCTAACATTGAGCGAATCATTACTCCCAAGCATCGGGATCACAACCGGTTGGCTTCGCTCTTTCCAAAAATCACTCAGACCTTCATGCTCGGTACCTAGTAAAAGGGCAGTTGGGTTACTAAAATCTGCATCTGTGTAGTGTTTTGAATCTTTCGCGAGAATTGCGCCATATGCCGAAATTTCGTGACGCTCTAAAAAGTCATAAACATCTTTGCTACTGGCAGTAACAACCTGTTTTGTGAATACTGTTCCGACGCTCGAACGAATGACGTTGGGGTTAAAAATGTCTGTTCGTTCATCGCATATGATAACACCATCAGCACCTGCGCCATCTGCAGTTCTAATAATGGCGCCAAGGTTTCCTGGTTTTTCAACTGATTCAATAATCAAAAAGAAAGGATTCTCGCCAAAATTGAGTTCATCGAGAGATTTCTGCTTGGCTTCGAAAACCGCAAGCAATCCTTCGGTACCGCCACGATAAGCAATTTTTTCATATACTTCACGGCTCACGGTAATAATTTCTCCTAGTTCTGAGAACTGAGAACCTAGATCTTCACCAAAGATTTCAGGGCAAATGAACATACATCTTGGCGCGTAACCACCATCAATTGCATAGGCGATTTCCTTGGCGCCCTCAACAATAAATACGCCCTCGTCTCGGCGAGTACTATTTTTATGTAAACTCTTGATCCATTTTATCTTAGGATTGGAGGTGCTTGTAATACATAGGTTCATTACAAAGTAGTATACCAGTAACAGATGCACTAATCAACATACTATTGACAAATACACAATAAATTGCTAAAGTTATACATAGTTCAAATTAAAACAAAAAAGGAATAAATTTTATGGGCAGATACGAACAAGCACCACAACCAAGATTCGCCGATGAAGAGCCAGATTTTGGCTATGCTGGCAGCGAGACATATATGGATGACAGGTGGTCTGATGCACCGATGACAGATGATGAAATTTTTGACCGTCAGAACCCTAGTGAAGCGCAAAGAATTGAAGATATGTCTGCAGGTAACGTTGGGTTAGGCGATCCTAAACAGCTCAATAGAGAGATAAGAAAAAACGGCGGTCAAGGCTAGATACGTGTTAACCACGGGCTAGATGGGATTCATAGGTTTGTAATTCGGATATGATGTCGTCGATGTCGCCGTCGCTTTTCATTGTGGCGGGGATACTTGACCGTGAATAGTTTACGCGGAGGCCGGTGATGTGGTCTTGCGGGAAGTTGTAGGTTTGAATTTTTTCTGATCTATCACCTGGTCAAATTATTACAGTAATTCATTAAAATACAACACAACAATATTTACCTATTGACAAATATAAGCATTAGTAGTATCATGGGTCTATAACAAGGAAAATAAAAATGAACAACGAAGCATCGCCAACACCAACAAATTCCAATTTAGAAGGACGGCCGTTAGATCAGGCAGAAGTTTTTGCAATCAAGCGTGCTGCGCGAGAGGAGTTTCGACCAGATTCTACACTAGATGATTCAGAGAATTCACAGGTAGAGTTGCCGGCCGGACCATTACAGTGGAAAGGTGAAATACCGGATATTGAAGATGCCGACAAAGTTGCGAAAAGAGTTGCTAAAGCGGTGGTCGCGGGCTTGACACGTGAAGATTATACGCCTTCTACACCAAGTACCGACGTCGGATATCAAAACGGCCCTGAAGGTTCGTATGTTGGCGTCGATTCAGATGGTGAAGTCGTAGATATGATTTTTCCCGACGAATGGGAACACTAGATCTTTAGATACAGATGATATATACAAATCTAAGATGTCCTCGATGTCGCCGTTTATGGTAGCGTGAAGTCCGATCTGCATAATATACTATTGACAAAACAACTAAAATTTGCTAATATATCTTATATAAAGATCTATAATATTAAAAATGAAAAGAAAATAGAATGTCAGAAAAAATAAGCAGCGGTTATGACGATGTTGAAGCAGAAGCCGAAAGATTAAGGCAGAGGCATACTGCGTGGTCCGAAGGCTTAGAAGCCGCCGAAGACGTTAATCAGCGTGCGAAAGACCTTGGGGATCGAATTGCCGAAAGTAGCGATCCTGAAAATGAATTTTCCTATCAGGAAAGACTTTTTGCTAATGGCCAATTGCAACAGAACGACATGTTGCACCACGCCAAACTTCATTATAATGCCAACCTGTGGGAGGCTAGACAGCACTACTATGATAATCAGGAAGCATATTTTGACTTAGCGAAACGTGAGGCTGAAGCTGTCACAACCTTTTACGAAAGCTACTTTGGTGTGTGTGACATTTATAGTCCCGAAGAAGCAAAGGCAATGGCGGATGATTTGAGGAGAATGCGGAAGAACCCAAACAGAAAAGTCATGATAGGCGTTATGACGCATCCTGCTGTCTTAAGTGACGATGGCCCTAGGCCCGTAGAAGTTAGAGATGCAATCCGGGAAGAGTTTCCGAGTAGAGAAGAGATGTCGGGTGGTTTTATAGATGATCCAGATGTCTTTAATACGGTACATTATGCAGACCTTTACGGACCAGACGGCCCTAGGAAAGCAGGAGAAGCGCCTGATGTTTTGAAAAACCTAGAACTAGTTGTCCAATACGGAGGTGAACATCTGCATGCGATACAACTTGATCTCGTATGGCCGTCATCCGAAGAGCTAAAACAATTTAAGGCCAAATATCCCGACATAGCTATAATTTTACAGGTTGGTAAGTTTTCTCTGCAAGAAGCGGGAAACGATGATCAAGCCGCGATAGAAAGATTACGCGAATATGGTGACGCGGTTGACTATGTGCTTTTAGATATGAGCATGGGTATGGGCAAGGGCATGGAGGCTAGCGGATTACTCCCAATGCTTAGAACGATTAGAGAACAGCTACCTGACCTTGGTCTTGCGGTAGCCGGCGGCTTAGGTCCAGAATCTGTTGATTTACTGGAACCTATCGCTCGAGAATTCCCCGATATTTCCATTGACGCTCAAGGCAACCTAAAACGTAAGGATGCACCAAGAGACGACCGAGGACATTTAATCGCCACATACCCAGCTGATCTAGATAGGTCTAAAGAGTATATTATAAAAAGCTGTGTGATGTTGGATGGAAAACTCACTAGCTAGAAACGGAAAAAATTATGAATAATAATATACAAAATAATGATCAAGCAGGAAACTCTATTGCGGTTGACGGTAATTATGTGGAGTATTGCGATAAATGCAAGCAAGAGCCATGCGCATGTTCTCAAAGCCAAGATTTACACGTACCAAGCAATTCAGAAGTGGCCGATGAAGGCGTGCAAACTGGGAAAGAACGCCCGAAAATTAGTTGGATATAAATAACTTAAAAAGCTATTTATGCTCAGTTAAACGAGTGATCATTACAAGCACCACAAGTTCTATCGCGGCTTTTTTTTGCCAATCTTTACCACCCATTGTAACTTGAATTTCACCGTCTTTGAGGCTTCCAAATTTATAGTGATAGAGCTCATCGTTCATTGCCATGTATTGTATTCTGTTCAAGAAAGGGAAGTAGAAGCTCAAGGCCCTCTTTTCAAACAGCTTCTCTGACCACAGTGCTCCAACAGAAATTTCAATTTCTGTATCTACCTTGTTGTCTGTTGAGTTTGGGTTGATGTGGCGGTCGATTACATACTTTGTTAGTAAGTTTATAGATCCCTGAAATCCAGTATCGAAAACGACGATCTTATCACTTTTCGTTCCAATGTGTTTTTTGATATAGAGTGCTAGGTTATCGATGAGGGCTTTGAATTTTGGATTAACAGAAACACATAGGTCAATCAAGCGAACATACTCGGCATAAAACTCATCAAAGTTATCAGGGTATCGTGTGTGTGCTTCATAAAGTGCTTCAAGGGTTACGATGTAATAGCCCCACTGATCAGGCTTGTAACTAAGTAATCTTCTGCCGATCAATAGTTGATCGCTAGAGGTCTCTGTTGAGTGCAACAGGTCTAAGGTTTTATGTAGCTGGTAGAAAATTATGCAGTCCCTCAATAGATACACCGTGTGGCTATTGTCACTTCGTCTGTGTCTGGCGACTTCTAGAGCCATTGAACAGAGTTTGACGGTGTCTTCAAGGTTCATGATCTTTCCGCCACTCCACCGTTCTAATTCGGCAATGGATACAGGGTTGCGTAACAAATTTTTAATATGACCTAAAGAGAAGTCAAAATATTCTTGTGGGTTTGTTTCTTCTTTTGCGAAATTTAAGAAGTCCTCGGGAAGTGTGCCTTCATAATTTTGGGCTTCCCATTCCTTAATTAATTGATCAGTCGCTGTATTTTGGTAGGTAATGTCTAGATGTAGAACTGTGGACTGATCTTTAACGGGTTTTTTCTTAGGCTGTAGGTCAAAGGCAGATACTTTATCAACCTGAAACCAATCACCAAGACGATTACGATAATATAGGTTTCGGTCTAAGACTGTATACGTGTTTCCACCAAGTTGGTGCTGGCCACTCTTGTTGACGAGCCACTTGTTGATACTATCTGTGTAGATACTAGTTAATATGTTCTTATCTCCGAATTGCTCTGCAAACACCTTTTCCCAAGATTCCCGAAAAATTTCGGACATACTTCCGACCATCAGTTCTATCCATTCAGTGATGCTGTAGATGTGTTCGCAAACATAAATCAGGTATTCATCGTCGGCATTGCTCATTCGTTTTTTTATTTCACGAATATCATTAAGAAAGTATCCACTGAAGACACGAAAATCAATTCCGTCTAAAATATTGTCAATCTCACGTCTTTCAGGAGACCCGAGGATTGTTTCAAAATTTTTAAAAAAATAAACTAAATCGTCATCTTTATTGTCGGTACTTTTATTTGAAATGTCAGTCTGTTTCATGGAACCATGGTATCATTTATTAATTATTTATTACATTTCGCGGGCTAGCTGGGATTCGTAGCTTTGTAGTTTGGCGATGATGTCGTCGATGTCGCCGTTCATGGCGGCAGGAATGCTTGAGCGTGAGTAGTTTACGCGGTGGTCGGTGATGCGGTCCTGCGGGAAGTTGTAGGTTCGGATTTTTTCGCTTCTATCGCCTGAACCAATCAAGCTTTTGCGCTGAGCGGAAAGCTTGGCGTTTTCTTCATCAATTTGCTTTTGAAGCAGGCGAGAACGGAGTACGCTCATAGCTTTGAGCTTATTTTTAATTTGAGATTTTTCATCTTGGTTGGTTACAACAATGCCTGATGGAAGGTGAGTAATACGTACTGCTGAATCGGTTGTATTAACGCTTTGACCACCGTGGCCAGAGGCTCGGTAGGTATCAATTTTGAGATCGGCGTCTTTAATTTCAACGTCGGTTTCTTCGGCTTCGGGCATCACGGCAACTGTTGTGGTAGAAGTGTGAATCCGGCCCTGACTTTCGGTTGCGGGTACGCGCTGTACACGGTGAACGCCGCCTTCAAACTTTAATTGCTTGTATGCGTCTACACCACGCACCATGAAAATAACTTCTTTATAACCGCCGGTGTCATTGGCATTTTCAGACATGATTTCAGTTTTCAGGTTGTGCGTTTCGCAGTAGCGGAGGTACATCCTGAGTAGTTCTGCCGCAAACAAGCTGGCTTCGTCACCACCGGCACCGGCACGGATTTCAATCACACAGTTTTTATGGTCGTTCGGATCTTTTGGGGTAAGTAGTTCTGTAAGCTTTTCTTCGGTTGCGGCAATTTTTGCTTCAAGCTCGGGAATCTCAATTTTGGCGAGTTCAGAAAGTTCGCTATCATTTTCACGAAGAATCTCATTCGATTCCGCTAACTGTTTTACAAATAACTCTTTTTGATCAAGTGTTGAGACAACCTCTTCAAGTTCAGCTCTGCGGCGATTCTTCTCGCCAATTTTAGGATCAGAAAAAGCATCCGGCGCACTTAGTGCTTCGGTCAATTCTTTCAACTCATTTCGTAATTTTTGCTCAGCTTCCATATCGATTCCGTCTTCTGTTTCTGTCATTCCCGACTTCGATCGGGAATCCAGTAGATTATTCCGAGCGAAGCGAGTTAAATCCTTCCCATATAGTATACAGATATCAGATGTTACATACCAGCACCTACTAGAGAAAATTTGCAAAATCGGAAGAAGATTGTAAAAAGCCTTGACAAATCAAGAGAGAGAGAGTATTATGTGTTTAGTTTCATAAAAAATCAATAGTAAAAAAAGGAAAACAAAAATGAGTGAACAATCATCAGCTCCCAGCAATAGTGGATTGACACCAGAACAGGTTGATTTTAGAGCAAAGGATTTTGTAGCTATACATAATGCCGAAGTAGATAATAGGGACGGTAATACTCAAGATGCGCTTGAATTTGGTAAAAACACAAATACAATGCATGATGCTCTGCAGTTGGCAGAATCTGGTTTATCCAAAACTCTAGAAGGTGTAAAAGATAAATTGAAGCAAGAGCGTAACGATTGGTATCATGCGAGATCACAAAGTTTAGAAAATGTACGAAAGTTTGAAGTTGGTCGAAAGGTCGCACTTTTTGATGCTCGAGAACACTATGAACAGAACAAAGGCGCATATATAGAGGCTGCTAAAAAAGACGCTGAAGATCGAGGACATACAATTCATCTAAAAGAAGATAAGGCACAATAGTTCGTATCCAAGGGATCGGGTCTCGTAAAGAGTAGTAATATGGTATGGAATATAAAAACAGAGGCGAACGCCTCTGTTTTTAATGTTTGAGGTAGGACTACTTTTCTGAATCGGTTTTTGATTCTTTTGTGTCTTCTTCAGTTACTTCCTTCTTTTCAGCAGCTTTCTTCACTGGTTTCTTTTCAGATTTATTTGCAGCAGCGATCTTGGCTTCTTTTGCTTTAGCAGCAGCTTCGGCACGAGCCTTAAATTTGTCTACGCGGCCTTCGATGTCCATAATCTTTTCTTCACCTGTGAAGAACGGGTGAGAAGCGCTTGAAACGTGAACCTTGATTAATGGGTATTCGTTGCCGTCTTCCCATTTGATGGTTTCAGTTGTTGGCGCGCATGAGCGAGTCAAAATTTTTAAATCACTAGATGTGTCCTGGAATACAACCAGGCGGTAGTCTGTTGGGTGCAGATCTTTCTTCATGGGGTTTTGCTCCTGCCCATATAAGTTGAAGTGGTTAGCAGCGGGCCACTGCAGTCACTGTAATGTAAATAACCGAGCTATTATATCTGTTAAGTTTCAAAAAATCAAGGTATACTAAGCGCAAATGGCCTATAGAAACAAAACATCTACAGAAAAGTTGGATACAAGGTCTTTGTTGGCTGCTATTTGGCAGGTGATGAAGCTTTCGTATTCGATATCACCGTCAGCAATTTTATTTAAGCTAGCTAGCGGTATTTTAGAAGCGACACTGCCGCTACTGACTGCATTTCTAGCTTCGCAAACGATCACAAGCATAACAGAAGCCTTTAATGGAGTTGCCGGTGCGAAGGAGCGGGCTCTGTGGTTTGTTGTGGCCACTGCTGGTGTTGGTTTGCTTATGGCGCTAAAGTCGAGCATTACGAGTTTGGTTGATCAAGTTGTTCGGTTCAAGATTGAGTCGCGTATTTCAGATATGTTATACGACCGGTTTGTTAGGTTAGATTTCTGGCGATATGACGACAAAGACAGTATAGATCTGTACGAAAAGGCTCAAGATTTCACCAATTTCTTCACCTATGTGTTTGATAGAGTGGCGCGGCTATTCACTTCTTTATTCGGGCTTGTTTCAGCGGTAGTTGCGCTTGGCTTCATTACGCCTTGGCTTTCGCTCTTACTTGCGGTAGCGATTCTACCCGGCTTAATTGTGCAGTATAAAATTTCTCGTTTTCAGACAAAACACTGGCGAGAGAATATTACAGCAAGAAGAAAGCAGTCATTTATTGAATACAACATGATGCAACCAGACAAAATCTCAGAACTACGACTCTATAATCTGGCGAATACTATGTTGAACTTACGTAAACAGTTCCGTGATAAAGATCAGGGTGCACGACTAGAATTTGAAAAAAGTTATATAAAATGGAGGGTTTTTAGTGATGCACTTGAGACTATTGTACAGCTCGGAAGTTTAGTTTGGGTGGTGATTAAAATTGCTAATCGTCAACTTCCAATTGGGCAATTTATTTATGTACAACAGATGGTTGGCAACGCACTTAGTTCGGCGAGTATGTTCATAAGCGAATATGGTTCGGCAGATGAGGATTTAGCAAAGCTTAAAGAGTACACCGATTTCATGAATCTACCACTTAAAATAGCAGGTACGAAAAAGCTCAAAGCTATTAAAGAAGTTCGATTTGAAAATGTGAGTTTCAAATATCCAAAAGGCGAGACTGAAGTACTTAAGAACGTTTCTTTCAGTATGAACGAGGGCGATCATATAGCCATCGTCGGCGAAAATGGTGCTGGCAAAACCACATTAGTTAAGTTGCTACTGGGTTTTTATGAACCAACAAGTGGAGAAATTTATGTTAACAATGTCCCACTTTCTGAATATAATATAGCTTCTTGGCATAGAACCATCGGCGTACTTTTGCAGGAATTCGCTCGTTATTATTTTACTGACGCACGCGAAAACATTATTTTTGGCGATATTAAGGCTAACCCAACGAGTAGTCGAATCAGTAAAGCCTTAGAAGAGGCAGAGGCGCATGAAATTATATCTGACCTACCAAAGGGTTTGAAAACACCAATGGCGACTTGGTATGAAGAAGAAGGTGGCACCGAACTTTCGGGTGGTCAATGGCAAAGGGTCGCCTTGGCTCGTAACTTTTACAGGCAGGCACCTTTAATGATTTTAGATGAACCAACATCGGCTATCGACGCCCTGGCTGAGGCGAAAATTTTTGATAGACTCTTCGACAAACAAAATAAGAAAACTTTGGTAGCAATTAGTCACCGGCTCACAACTATAGAGAATGCTGACAAAATTTACGTGTTCAAAAATGGCCAGATTGTTCAGGAAGGCACGCACCGTGAGCTTTCAAATCAAAAAGACGGTGATTACGTACGAATGTTCCGTCGCCAACTCAAGCGAAAAGAAGCTTGATGATCCGACGCCGATCTGTTACAATATTTGAGTAAACATTAATCAGCAGGTGAGGTAATCCTTCTGAATGTGGCTTGCTCAAGCTACATCTCGGTCGCTTACTTGTGTAGAACGAAAGGATTAAATTTTATGGCAATTGCTGTAGATATTAAAAAGTTACTTGAAAGTGGTGCGCATTTTGGTCACACAACGAGCCGTTGGCACCCAAAAATGGCACCATACTTGCACAGCAAAAGAGCTGGCAACCATATTATTGACCTAACTAAAACCGTTGAAGCGGTTGAAAAAGCACTACCGTTGATCACAAAAACAGTTAGTGAAGGAAAAAAAGTTCTTTTGGTTGGCACAAAACGCCAAGCTAAGGCAATTGTGCAACAGGCGGCTGAAGATACTGGTATGCCATTCGTGGTAAACCGTTGGGTCGGCGGTATGCTTACTAATACAACTACAATGAACGGTCGTATCAAGCACCTTCAAGATCTTGAAAACAAGATGGCGAGTGGTGAGCTTGCGAACCGTTATAACAAGCTAGAAGTTCAGCGATTCCAAGAAGAAATTGAACTCATGAACCATCTTTATGGCGGTATCAAAGATCTTCAGGGTAAACCAGGCCTTGTGTATGTTACCGACGTTGTAACAGATCATCTTGCGGTCAAAGAAGCAAAGCGCCTGGGCGTTCCAGTTATTGGCGTTGTAGATAGCAACTCTGATCCAAGTGTGATTGATTATCCAATTCCTGCAAACGACGATGCGCTTAAAGCGATTCAGCTACTACTTGAATACGTGGTTGCTGCAATCAACGAAGGCAAAGCTAAGCAGAAAACAGCAAAAGCCGAATAAAGACACTCTGAGTGTCATCCTGAACTCGTTTCAGGATCTCCAATATATATAAATAGACCCTGAAACAAGTTCAGGGTGACAAAAGGAAGGAATTAATACTTATGGCGATTTCAATTGATGATATTAAACGACTTAAAGAACTAACTGGTGTTGGCTTGACTGACGCTAAGGCTGCTCTAACAGAAGCAGAGGGAGATTTCGACAAAGCTCTTGAAGCAATGCGTAAAAAAGGTCTTACAAAGGCTGAAAAGAAGGGTGAGCGCGAAGCTCGCCAAGGTATAGTTGATGCATACCTTCACAGTGGCCGTATTGGTGTACTTGTTGAAGTGAACTGTGAAACTGACTTTGTGGCTCGTACCGATGACTTTAAGAATTTTGTTCACGACGTTGCTATGCATATTGCAGCGGCAAGCCCTGAATACATTTCTATCGAAGATGTTCCAGCTACTGAGCGCGAAGCTAAGGCAGCGGAATTTACCGAAAAGGTAAAAAACGAAGGCAAGCCTGAAAATATGGTTGAGCAAATTGTAGAAGGTATGATTAAAAAGTATTTTGCAGAAAAATGCTTGCTTGATCAGCCATTCATTAAGAACCCTGACCAAACCGTTGGTGATCTTTTGAAAGAACACATTGCAAAGCTTGGCGAAAACATGGTTATTCGCCAGATGTCTCGTATTGAGCTTGGCGCAATCAGCTAATAATCTGTTGTAATTTTGCAAGGAGACTCCCTGCAACAGGGGCTCCTTGTTTTGTTTGATACAATAGAATAAAAGGAGAATGCATGGAATTAAATAGTTATAAGTTGAAGATGCAGAACGCGGTAGATCATTTAGAAGAATCACTCAAAAAAGTTCGAACCGGACGCGCACATCCGAGCATTATTGAAGGTTTGATGGTAGAAGTGTATGGTCAGGTGATGCCGCTTAACCAAGTGGCAAATATTACCGCCCCAGAGCCCCAACTTCTGCAGATTACACCATTTGATCCGAGCAATCTCCAGGCTATCGCGACAGCAATCAGAAACGATCAGACTATGGGGCTCAACCCCAGTGATGACGGTCGGGTAGTCCGCGTGCCAATGCCTCCGCTAACTGAAGAGCTTCGACGTCAGATTGTAAAATCGCTTGGCGATACAGTTGAAGAAGCGAAAATTAGTCTCAGAAATATTCGTCATGACGCCATTAAAGAAGTGAAGCGTGCTCGCGACGCGAAGGAAGCCTCTGATGACGATGTAAAGCGCACAGAGACCCAGGTTACAGAAATTATTAACGAATACAATAACAAGGTTGATGCACTGGCAAAAGCCAAAGAGACCGAGATCATGGCCCTTTAGGGGATTTGAAAACGTTGAAATATTGTATACTACAGTAAATGACTAAAGAATTAAACAATGCAGTGCCTCAGCACATCGGGCTCATACTTGATGGTAATAGACGGTGGGCGCGTGAAAAAGGTCTGCCAACACTTGAAGGGCACCGTAAGGGTTACGAAAATCTAAAGTCTGTGGCTCGCGCAGCCTTCGACAGAGGTGTAGAATATGTTTCTGCATATATTTTCTCAACCGAAAACTGGAGTCGTACAAAAGAAGAAGTCGATTACCTTATGAATTTGGCCATGACGATTGCCACCAAAGATGCCAAGAAGCTGATTAAAGAAAATATTAAAATTGTTGTTCTCGGTGTTGAAGAAAAAGTTCCACCAAAACTTGTTAAAGCGTGGCGTGAAACCGAAGAGGCCTCAAAACATAATACTGGCGGCACGCTGGCACTTTGTTTTAACTATGGTGGTCATCAAGAAATTTCAGATGCAGTTAAATCGCTGATTGCTAGTGGAATTGATGCAGATGAAGTTACCCCCGAATTGGTTGCCGAAAACTTGTACCACCCCGAAATTCCACCGGTTGATTTTATGATTCGAACTAGTGGCGAGCAGCGTCTCAGTAACTTCATGTTGTGGCGTATGGCATATGCCGAAATGTACTTTGCTCAGGTTCATTGGCCAGCGTTTGACGTGACTCAACTTGACGAGGCACTTGCTGAATTTGCTTGTCGCAGTCGTCGTTTTGGCGGCAACTAATTGGGTTAAGATCTGAGATCTTAGCAAATAGAGCTTAGATATACGAAGTAAGGGTATTATGGCAACATATAATTTTCAAGAACTTACAGTTTGGCAGAGGAGTATGAAGCTGGTTGAGGACGTTTATGGTGCAGTTGCCCTATTGCCAAAATCCGAACTGTACGCGCTAGCTGATCAGATAAAGAGGTGCGCAGTTTCTGTGCCATCGAACATTGCTGAGGGGCAAAAAAGACTTAATCGTCCAGAGACTGTTCAGTTTAGCGGCATCGCGCTGGGCTCTTTAGCGGAGCTCCAAACACAACTCATTCTGTGTAAGAGATTGTATAAAATAGATACGGATAAACTCGTAGACGAATGTGAGCAGATTGCTAGAATGCTTACGGCATTAATCAAGGCATTAAGGTCAAAATAAACCATCTAATTTGATAACTAAGATCTGTTTGCTAAGATCTGAGATCTAACTTTCTGGTATACTAAATAAATGCTTATATTTTTGGGATTAGTACTGTTTGTTCTGTTGGTTGTAGTGCACGAATTCGGTCATATGGTTGCTGCTAAAAAAGGTGGCGTTGATGTTGAAGAATTCGGCATTGGTTTTCCGCCACGGGCTAAGCTACTTACAAAAAAAGATGGCACCGAGTACACACTTAACTGGTTGCCGCTCGGGGGGTTTGTAAAACTAAAAGGCGAACATGACAGTGCGACCGGAAAGGGTACCTTTGGAGCGGCAAGCTTCCCACGCAAAGCTTTAATTATAGCTTCTGGGGTGCTGATGAATTTATTGGCCGCTGTAGTTATATTCACCGTCATTTCATTAATGGGCATGCCCCAACTGATCGACAATCAGTTTAAGATTGCCAGTGATGCAAACGTGACGCGCCAAGAAGTTTTAGCAGGAACAGTAGAAAAGGCCTCGCCAGCTGAAAAGATTGGCGTCCAACAAGGTGATCGGATTGTTCGAATAAATGATACCGCTGTGAATACAGGCGAAGAGCTCAGGGCGGCAACAAAGCAATTTGCCGGAACATCTGTGGAGGTGGAATATCAGAGTGCTGGCGAGAATCAAGTTAAGACTGTGACATTACGTAATGATGAAGCAAAAGGCAACTTTGGTGTCGCACCAGCAGAACAAACATTGGTTCGTTCAACGTGGTCAGCGCCACTTGTCGGTGTTGGCACAACCGTTCAATTTACTGTTGAAACGTTCAAGGGTATTGGTGGTGCACTGATCAACTTATTTACCGGCAACGCAGGCCAGGCTGGTGAAAGCGTAACTGGGCCGGTTGGAATTGTGGTGGTGCTACAAAACTTATCTCATCAAGGTTTTGTATTTGTACTGTTCTTGATTGGTGTCATTTCGGTATCTTTAGCGGTGATGAATATTTTACCAATTCCGGCACTTGATGGTGGAAGACTTTTTGTCATGGCACTGTTTAGAGTTTTGAAGAAGCCGCTTTCTAAAGATTTAGAAGAAAAGATTCATGGTACAGGTATGATTGTTCTGCTACTTTTGGCTGCAGTAATAACGGTTGTAGACATAAAAAGATTCTTCTAGGGTTATGAGCCAGCAGACAGAAATAAATTCAAACGAGAGTGTCGCAAAGACCCTCTGGAATAACCCAATTTTTATTTTGGTTGGCTCGATGGGCTTGTTCCTTTTAACTCAGTTATTGAGCGCCCTAGCTGTTTTACCAGTCAGTCAGACACTGAAAAACGACAACTACACACTTGCTGCCTACGTTGGAACCGGCCTACTAACTTTAATTGTCATTCTGTCGATTATTCGGGTTATTCATCCGTTTCGCTGGTCAGCTATTGGGTTAATGTGGCCAAGTCGTCGAGCATTAGTTTCGGTGATTCCTGCTTTGTTCATCTACATTTTTATCTCGGCAAGCCTTACTATTTTGGCTACACAATTTATTCCTGGTTTCAATGCTCAGCAGGTTCAAGATGTTGGCTTTGATAAGCTAAATCACCCCGCAGAACTAGTGACCGCTTTCTTGGCACTCGTGGTGATTACTCCCATTGTTGAAGAGGTGATTTTCCGGGGGATACTGTTCAAGGGTTTGCGAAGAAGACTTCCGTTTTGGGTTAGTGCAGTATTCACAAGCGTATTATTTGCAGTTGCACACGGGCAGTGGAATGTGGCTGTAGATACATTTGCGCTCAGTATAATTCTTTGTTATTTGGTTGAAAAGAATCAGTCGAGCGTTCCAACAATACTTGTTCACGGTCTTAAAAACGGACTCGCATTTGTTCTACTATTTGTCTATAAATAATTAGAGGTGATATACTTCAGGTCAGTGAAATATCAAACTATACTTTCAGCTCTACCCATCCCGATGCCTGCATAGCAGCTGGGGTTTGTAATTTTTTAGAAGCATATAACATCATTTCAGACGGACGCCCCAGCCAAGGGGTATTTTATACTCAACTTCCGAATCTGATAAAAAGGACTGTATGGCACGAAGATTCGAAATAGTAGCAAATGATGAAAACAAAATATTTGACCAACTGGAAGATGGCTTATTCTTTGATGAGCTTTCTAAGGATCAACTTGAATTATATGTGGATCTTAAACCAATAAGTGATGTTGATGGAAATGTGGCACGTGCTATTGACCGTGCGATGAAGATCATCCTGAACAACACTATAGGTGTTACAATTAATCGCAGAAGGAATCAAAAGAAATGAAAGTATCTGAGTTATTTACAAAAACATTGAAACAAGCGCCTGCTGACGAAGTGGCAAAGAATGCACAGCTGCTGATTCAGGCTGGTTACATATATAAAGTTATGGCAGGCGTGTATGCCTACACGCCATTGGGTCTGCAGGTTTTGGAAAACATTAAAACCATCGTACGTGAAGAGATGAATGCTATTGGTGGCCAAGAACTTATTATGAGCTCACTGCAGAGAAAAGAAACATGGGAAACTACAACCCGTTGGGATGATGAAGTAGTTGACGTGTGGTTCAAATCAAAACTAAAAGACGGTACCGAGGTTGGATTTGGCTGGTCTCATGAAGAAGCAATTCTCGAGATGCTGAAGCAGTATGTGCAGAGCTATAACGACCTGCCAATTAGTCTCTATCAGTTCCAAACTAAGTTGCGTAACGAATTACGTGCTAAGAGCGGCATCATGCGTGGTCGTGAGTTTGTAATGAAAGATCTTTATTCACTCCATGCCACGCAAGAAGACATGGATCAATATTACGAAAAGGTAATTGAGGCATACAAAAAAATCTATGAGCGACTAGGACTTGCTTCAGATACGCATGTTGCCTTTGCTAGTGGCGGTGCGTTTACAAAGTTTAGTCACGAATTTCAAACTGTCTGCGATGCAGGTGAAGACGTGCTTTATATGTCTGAAGATGGTAGCGTGGCGGTAAATGAAGAAGTTTTAGATGATGCCACAAACGAACTAGGCGTTTCTAAAGAAAGTTTGAAGCCTGTTAAGACTGCTGAAACAGGAAATATCTTTAAGTTTGGTACAGAAAAATGTGAACAAATGGGAGTACTGTTTTCAGATAAAGACGGCAATCGAAAGCCGGCGTACCTTGCGTCATACGGGATCGGTATAACTCGCTTAATGGGTGTGATTGTAGAAAAATTTTCTGACGAAAAAGGTATGGTATGGCCAGAAAATATTGCTCCAGCAAAAGTTTACTTAATCAGGATTGGTGAAGATGAAAGCACTCAGCAAGCCGCCGATGAGCTGTACCAAAAAATGCAGAGCAGTGGGGTAACTGTATTGTATGATGATCGTGATGAGCGGCCTGGGACAAAATTTGCCGACGCAGATCTAATGGGCATTCCGCACAGGGTAGTTGTGAGTGCAAAAACAATCTCGGCTGAACGGGTTGAATATAAATCTCGTACTTCTGAAATAACAGAAATGCTGAGCGTAGATTCATTATTCGAACGTCTTAAATAAGCGCCCAAAAACACACAACAACGCTACATATAGCGTACAATATTGCGAAAATACGCAAAATATAGTAAAAATACGTTTACAAACTGAAATTGGCATGATACAATTTTGACGGTTTTATTGAAGCCTTCAAATACGTCATGTCGGGCGTGTTTATTTTTATAAACTAATCAACCATACAATATATAGTGGTTGCTCCGGAAAAAGGAGAAAATCATGAAAAAAGAATTCCAACTCACAAAAGCTGGTGTTGCAGAACTGAAGGCAGAACTTGCTGAGCTAAAAGAAAAACTGATTGAAGTGATCGAAGCGATTAAGACCGCTCGTGACCAAGGTGACCTAAGCGAAAATGCTGAATATCATTCTGCAAAAGAAGAACAGGAACGCGTCGACGGCCGCATTGCAGAAATTGAACACATTCTTGCTAACACAGAAGTGATTGCTAAAGCTCCAAATGGCAAGATTGGCATCGGTAATTCAGTCACACTTAAAGGTGGCCGAAAAGACGTAACGTATCATATTGTTGATTCTGTTGAGGCAGATCCATTGGAATCAAAAATTTCTGATGAATCACCAATTGGCAAAGCATTGCTGGGTAAAAAGGTTGGCGAAAAAGTAGAAATTGTTTTGCCAGCTGGAAAAAAGACATACGAAGTTAAAGAAATAAACTAGTTTCAGACTTGAACCCCTGAGTCTCAAAACCCCTCGTGGTGTCATCCTCTGGCTCGACCAGAGGATCCAGTTGATTACTAGATTCTCAGCCTGCCCGTTCTGACGATCAGACAGGCGGGTCAAGCTGAGAATGACAGACGAGGGGTATTTTGTATGCTACTCGTTTTCGGTTAATGGTAAGAGTAGTAGTGCAAGCACGCAGAGGAGGGCGCTATAAAATCCGATCTCACCATAGAGCTGAATACGAAGCCCTTCGCCATAAAAGGTGTGAAAGTAGCGCACGGCAACAGTTGTGTATGCAGCAACGGAAAGCCCTGTGGTTACTAAAACGACCGAACGTCGCCGGAGTTGAACAGCAACTACAAGCGGTAATGCAAATAGCATCACAGCTTTACTTGCCATGCCACGGTCAATCATAACGTTGAGGCTGGCAAAGAGGATATCAATGGTTATGAGTGCATAGGTAAGGTAAGTTAGTGCCCGGTATGACCGTGCATAGCGCTTGATCCCAAACCATATCAGACAGCATACAATTGCGAAGACGCCTCCGTAGGTCCAGCGTTTAGCAATAACTTCGTGCGTGAAGAGGTTCCATGAATCAAAGGCTATAGTTGCTAGGGCGTAAGCGAGTATTAAGTAAAAATGCCCTCGAGTGACCCGCAAGATCCGTTGATAGAGTGATTGAAATGCTGTCTTTGCTTTTTTCATTATGCTTACGCTTTTATGTTTAAAGTATACATCAGATTACTGTTCAGTTGTACCCAGCAACTAATATTCGTTTTTCATCTGATAATGCGTTATAATCTGGGGCAATGGCTAATTTAAAAGAACTCAGAGACGAACGGTTAAGAAAACTAGAAGAGCTTAAGGCGCTTGGCGTTAATCCTTATCCAGCAAAAAGTAGTCGAACTCACATGATGGGTGATGTTGTTGCGGGGTTCGAGGAGCTTGAGGGTAAAGACGTGACTGTGGCTGGTCGAGTACAGGGAATTCGCAAGTTTGGTAAGCTTGCCTTTATAGTTCTCAAAGATGTTTCTGGTGCGGTGCAGCTTTTTATGAAAGAAGGCACTGTTGAGCCAACGAAGCCTGAAGCGAGTCAGATCGGGCTAGAGCACCTAAACCTACTCGACAGCGGGGACTTTATTGAAGCTTCCGGTCCAGTTATTAAAAGTAAAACCGGTGAGATTTCTATAGAAGTGCAGACACTTAGGCTCCTAACTAAATCACTACGACCAATGCCAACCAAACAAGATGGTTTTACGAATAAAGAAGAACGTATGCGTCGTCGCTACATTGATATGAATGTCAACGAAGATGTTCGAAAGCGCTTCGAGCGTCGAAGTATGTTTTGGCAGTCAACGCGTGAATTTTTACTGAACAATAATTTTACCGAAATTAATATTCCAGTTTTAGAACACACAACCGGTGGTGCTGATGCAACACCATTTGTTACCCATATGGATGCGCTAGATCAAGATTTTTACCTCCGGATATCGCACGAATTGCCCTTGAAGCGTTTGCTTGGCGCCGGTTTCGAAAAAGTGTTTGATATTGGACCGCGTTTTAGAAATGAAAACTATTCCGATGAACATCTTCCTGAGCACGTTGCCATGGAATGGTACTGGGCTTATGCCGACTGGCAAGATGGCATGGATCTAACACAAAAAATGGTACGTTTTATTGCTGATAAAACTTGGGGTACTCGTCAGTTTAATTTGGCAAATGGACAAGCTATAGATCTAGGTCCAGATGACCAAGATTGGCCACGACTTAGTTTTGTGGAACTACTAAAAGATCGATATAACCTTGATGTATTCACCTGCACGCTTGAAGAAGCGGTATCGGAGCTCAAAAAAATAGGCGGGGAAGTGGAAAAAATCGACAATCGCACACGGGTTATCGACAAGTTATGGAAGAAAATACGCGTAGATATTGCTGGTCCTGCATTTCTGATTGATGTACCAGATTTTCTACAGCCACTCGCTAAATTACAAGCAAAAGATCCACGATTGACCGAACAGTTTAACTTAATGCTGGGTGGTACAGAAACCTGTAAGGCGTACAGTGAATTGAATGATCCGATTGATCAGTTAAATAGATTTCTTGATCAGCAAAAAATGCGTGATGCCGGTGACGATGAAGCCATGATGATGGATATAGACTTTGTTGAAATGCTGGAGTACGCAATGCCGCCAGCTTGTGGATACGGTAATTCAGAACGACTATTCTGGCTACTCGAAGGTGTAACTGCCCGCGAAGGTGTCCCATTCCCGCAACTAAGAAGTGAAATTGATGAAACAACCAAAACAATCTATCCTGAAGTAAAATTCTAATCTCAAACTCATCTTCGTACCATATAGCTTGAATGTTTCGTTATTGCACCACTATCAAAAGATTATCAAAATCCTTCTTGAAACTGACCGAATCATAAAAGCAATCGACAAAAAATAGTAATTTGGCGTGGTACAATTGATACATGAATAGTGACGCACCGATAACTAAAAAAGACCTAGATTCCGCTATAGCTGGTGCAGTTGAGAGCATTTCGGAGGTAATTGGTAATTTTGCTAATCAAGTTGATGCAAGATTCAATCAAGTTGATGCAAGATTTTCGGGCATAGAAAACGAAATAGCTGAGATGAAGCAAGACATCATTGATTTAAATGCATCTCACGAAAGATTGCTTAATACCGTAGATGCATTTGTGAAGAGAATAGATGACTATGAAACAGAACAGGCCGCACGTGATTCTCAGTTTGCAAAACTTCTGGAATGGGCGCGTAAGGTTTCTGAAAAAACTGGTATACCGCTTGAAAATCTCTAATATGTAAGGAGTTTTTGGTGGCGAATTATAAAGGGCATATTGCTGGAGGGTTGGTACTTACTGCGGTTTATGCGGCGGCGGTTAGTTTTACGCCGATTGAACGGTTTGCTGAAGCGGCGGGTGTGCTTCGCGATTGGCAGGTGCTCGGTGCGGTGATGGTGATTGGCGTTCTTTTTTCACTTTTTCCTGATGTCGATACTAATTCTAAAGCCCAAGACATTTTTTTCGGTATAGTTTTTCCGATTAATATTCTACTACTGTGGCAAGGTATGATTCAGGCGGCGGCCTACCTTGGGCTGATTGCCATGCTGCCAATTATTGGACACCATAGAGGCTGGACGCACAAAAAATGGGCAATGTTTGTGATACCGCTTCCTATTCTAGTGGTTCCGTACTTGTATAACGATCAAATTCTACCGGTGAGCTTGGTGTATTATGTTGCGGCAGTTGTTGGATATTCTAGCCACTTGTTACTTGATGGCTTGTTATGGCGTAAGTTTCGTATTAAAAATTAAATAGAGAAATATTTATGCTTATTGGTTCGACTATTTAGTGTATACTTAAAGGCGAACGAGCAGAGGAGTACGGGTGATAGAAGTTAAAAATGTTTCCAAAACTTACGGCAAAAAGAAGCAGCTGTTTCAGGCACTGAAGAATGTTACTTTTACCATTCCTGACGGTGCAAGTGTGGCTATTGTGGGCAAGTCCGGTTCTGGAAAATCGACATTGATGCATGCTATGAGTGGACTTGATCGACCGCAGATGGGTGAAATTCTGGTTGATGGTGTGAATATTCTTGACCTTAAACCGCGAGATGTAGACGCCTTCCGTTCAAAAAAGATTAGTTTCATATTTCAATCATTTTTTGTGCAGGCTAATGAAAGCTGTATAGACAACGTTAGTTTGCCATTGGAAATTGCCGGGATCCCGCGTGCTCAAAGATCCAAGATGATCGCTGAGGCACTGGAAGCCACCGGTCTTTCAGACAAGGCTAGAAGCCGTGCTCGTGACCTTTCAGGTGGTCAGAAGCAGCGTCTTGCTGTTGCAAGGGCGATTGTTTCGCGCCCAAATATTTTGTTTGCCGACGAACCAACTGGCAACCTCGATTCTGTAACTGGTGAAAAAATTGAAAAACTACTTTTTGATTACAATAAAAAGCAGGGCGTAACACTAATTATAGTAACGCACGACGAAGATTTGGCTTCAAAATGCGACATGCGGATTTATGTAAAAGACGGTGAAATAAGCCGTATGGTAGAGAGACCTACTGTGAAGGGCGGTAAATCATGAAGGTTGTAGACATTGCACGGCGTGCAGGTAGAAGCCTAAGACACGCAAAAATTAGAACTATTTTAACGGCGCTGGCAATTGGTGTTGGTGCGTTTACACTTACCCTTACGCTAGCCGCTAGTACTGGAGCAAAATCCTTCATAGACCAAGTAATTAGCGATAACTTTGACCCAGCGGAGCTTATAGTAGCAAAAGACAAGGCGGTGTTCGGGGCGAATAGCGGAGAGCAAAAACCAAAGGAATACGATCCTAACGTTGGTACGTCTGCCAGCAATGCCGGAGCGTTAATTCAGATCAGTCGGCTCACGCAGGAAGATCTAGATGCACTTCGGGCAACAAAGGGTATTGAATACGTACGAGAAGGCGTCACTGTTAATGCTGCGTATATCACGCGACCAGATCAGAAAAAGTTTTCAGCAGTCTTGCAAGCCTTTTCGCCTTCACAGCAACCTGAAACGGTAGCAGGTAGCGTTCCCAAAAGCTTAGCCGGTAATAAAATATTAATTCCAGAAGCTTTTGTTGATCCACTTGGTTTTGAATCTGCCGAGCAGGCTATAGGCAAAACTCTCCAGGCAGCAGTGCGAAAATCTGCTTTAAATTCTACTTCAACTGCACCCGAACTAGTGACTGAAGAATTCACCATTGTAGCGGTTTTAAAAAAGCCAACAACTTCACAACCGGGCACGGAACTATACCTTTATATTGATAACGAAGACGCGGTCAGACTTAACGACATAAGTACGCAGGGGACACCAGAGTATAGAAAGTACGCTTCGGTATACGTTCGGGTATCTGGTGGTGAAGATTCAAAAGTGCTTACTGCTGTGCAAGATCGTTTGAAGGAAGACGGCTATGTAACGCTTTCAGCTGAAGAAACTCAGAAGTTCTTATTACAGTTCATCAGTGTTTTAGAAGGTATTGTGGTTGGGTTTGCTTTCTTGGCGGTTATCGCATCGGTATTTGGCGTAATTAATACCCAATACATTAGTGTGTTAGAGCGTACTCAGCAGATTGGTTTAATGAAGGCCCTTGGCATGAGCCGTCGAGATGTCGCCTGGCTGTTTAGATTTGAAGCCGCATGGATTGGCCTACTTGGAGGCCTGCTTGGCGCAGTTTTGGCCGTTGGTCTTGGCACAATTGCTAATCCATGGATCACCGAGGCTATACAACTTGGTGAGGGTAATAATTTGTTGATATTCCAACCAAAGCCAATTGCGGCAGTCGTACTGGGTTTGATGGTGGTTGCGGTTGTTGCTGGAATACTACCAGCACGCAAGGCGGGCCGACTTGACCCAGTTGAGGCACTTAGAACAGAATAGGAGCTGTATGAAGGGTGGAACAAGCAATCATAAGGATAGACCGCAAAAGGCCAAAAAAAGACCGGCGATTCCATTCAAACTTCTGATTGCGGCAGTACTTATAGCATTGCTGTGCGTTACCTGGTTTTCACTGCAGTGGTGGGGAAGGTTGCAACGTGAACGGAGCGATCATTTGCAGCCATTGGTGGTAACTAATTTAGAATACTGTAACGGTGAGAAGTTAGACTTAACAGTTCCTCAGGGCGCCGCAGGCAAACCATTGGTTGTGCTGGTTCATGGTGGTGGTTGGCAATATGGTTCAAAGGTTGGCGGCGCCGCGCCGTCATTCACAAAGCTTACTGAAAGCGGTATTGCTGTTGCATCAATCAATTATAGACTTTCTGATCGCGCTCAATACCCTGCACAGATTCATGATATACAATGCGCAGTTCGGTTCCTCAAAACAAACGCTACACTATTTGGCCTAGATGGTAACAAGATAATCTTGGCAGGAATCAGCTCGGGAGCCAACCTAGTATTAATGGCGGGTCTTTCAGATGGTTCATATGTACAACCAAAGGCACAGTACAATTCAATTTCCAGTGACGTTCGGGGCGTTGTAGCTCTGAGTGCTCACTACGATTTAACTGATGAAAAATTAGCAGAAGAGACTAAAGAAAATATACAAAAGTATCTTGGTCCTAAAGGTTCAAAAACCGATGCCAGCCCAATTAATCATTTAGGCGAAGAAAGTAAGCCACTTCTTTTAATGCACGCTAAAAACGACAAAAATATTCCGATCGAGCAAGCTCGAAATTTTGCTACGCAGGCACAAAAACTTGGCGTAGACACTACTTTAATAGAGGTTTCGAATGCGAACCATAACTTGTCTTCGCTACTGCGCCGAGACTCCCCAGACCAAGCAGAACGCCTCAAGCTTATTGCAGACTTTGTGTTTGAAAATACTCAGTAGATTAGCGTGTGTGATGTAGCGCTACTTCCCGTCGCGACTCTAAATGCTTATACTAAGTAGAAACTAAGTGTGTAGGGAGCAATGTGCGCTGGAAAAAAGAAGGTAAAAAAGATCCACCCGGCTTAAAGGCTGAAAGAAAACGATCGGTTACCGTAGCTGTAATTTTACTGTCATTTGCTGTAATAGTTTTAGTCGGAGGTTTTCTGTATACCAAAGTTTTGGTTGATCGACCAGAAAAGGTTATTGCCGACGCTTTGGCATCTGGTTTGGAAGATGGCTTTTCTGATTCACCGATAGAATTCACAGGTGAAATTACCGCTGGTGATAAGACCGAGCAAGCACAGACTACTTTTAGTGGTATTACGGAAAAAGGTTTACTTTCTGGCAGGGGGAATCAGCACTACTTTGCAACCATCAATTACAAAAAAGCAGATAAAACTACTGTAATTGAAGCAGAATTTTTTACCACTCAGGAAGGTACGGTATTTGTTAAGTTAAAGAATCTTCAAGAAGTGGTTAATAAAATTGCGGGTGACGCAGAGCTTGCATATGGTAAAGAAGGCGAAGCTATTTTACAGAATGTGATCGCAAAATATCATAAGAAATGGATCAAACTTTCAGCAATTGAGGCTAACGATTTTGGCTTTACATTTTTATCCCGAACCAATGAATGCGAGGTTGCCCGGCAAGGAGTGAGATTTGACCAAGAAGATATTGAGACTCTTAAAAACGCGTATGCTAAGAATCCATTTGTGGTACTTGAAGAAGATCTAGGTAGCGAAAAAATTAATGGCCGCCGAAGCCATCACTACAAGCTAAGCCTTAATGAAGCTCAGATGAATGCTTTTATAGAAGGCAGTAGTCAACTTCCGTTGATGCAAGCACTTCGCTTGTGCCAGCAAACAATAATGTTTGGTCTGTCTGCCACTGAACTAAAATCGTCTGCAGTAGAGCTCTGGGTTGACTTAGCGAATCACAAAATTACTCAGTTACGTGTTCAAAATACTAAAAATGCAGTTACGAGCACATATCAACTCAGTCCTTCGCAAAAAACTCCTCAGGAAAATATTGCGCGACCGAACGATGTGTTGCTGTACGCTGATTTTCAAAAAGAGATTGAATCGATTTTGGGCGTTCCATTGCAACAAGTTAGTACGCCAAACTGAACAAAAATACACCCTGATACTAGGGGCTAACTTCTGTGGGATAAGTACGGTATACTAATTGCATGCTTGATATACAGTTTATTCGCGACAATTCCCAAAAAGTAAAAGATGCGGCAACTGCCAAAAATGTTGCGGTTGATGTTGATCGACTACTTGAGCTTGATGAAAAGCGGAAGGTACTTCTGCAAGAAGTTGAAAAACTTCGCCAGGCTCGTAATGAAACCGCTGCACAAATGCAAAATGGTCAACCGGCACCGGAGCTTGTGGCTGAAGGTAAACGCATTAAAGAAGCGATTACAAAACTTGAGGCCGAACTTGAACCAACAGAGACTGAATATACCGAACTGCTTTTAGCTGTTCCAAACGTAATGGAAGAAGATGTTCCTATTGGATCTAGCGAAGAAGATAACGCGGTTCTCGAAACCGTTGGGGTGATTCCAGAATTTTCTTTTACCCCAAAAAGTGATGCTGAACTTGGTTTGCAGAAAGATCTGATAGACAAAGAGCGAGCTGCAAAAATTGCCGGTAGCCGATTCGCATATTTAAAGAATGATCTAGTTTTACTACAATTTGCACTTATTAATTTTGTAATGCACAGCTTGTCCGGCGAAGAGGTGATTGCCGAAATTGTCGCTGAAAATAATCTTTCAGTCAGCACCAATCCATTCATTCCAATTTTGCCCCCGCAACTTATTAAGACAGGCCCCTACCAGGCGTCTGCCCGTCTTAATTCAGACGAAATGACTTATAAATTAGCTGATGATGATCTGTGGTTGAATGCCAGCGCCGAACACAGCCTGTGTACGATGTTTATGGGTGAAACATTACCGGCCGATCAACTTCCACTGCGATACCTTGGCTATGCAACCAGCTTCCGCCGCGAAGCCGGTACCTACGGTAAAGACACCGAAGGCATCTTCCGCATGCATCAGTTCGATAAGTTAGAAATGGAAAGTTTCACAAATGCCGAAGATAGCAGGGCGGAACACGACTTCATGGTTGCTGTGCAGAAGTGGCTGATGAACAAGCTGAATTTGCCATATCAGGTGGTTTTAAAATGTAGCGCCGATGTTGGAAAACCCAACCGGCGAGGTGTTGATATTGAAACCTGGATGCCAGCCCAGGGCGCATACCGAGAAACGCACACAGCGGACTACATAGGCGATTATCAAAGTAGGCGATTGAAAATCACCACTAAGCAAGACGGTAATAACGAACTAGTTCACACCAATGATGCTACCGCTTTTGCCATGAGCCGCATCTTAAAGGCACTGCTTGAAAATAACCAAACAGAAACGGGAGAAATTAAAGTCCCCGAAGTTTTGCAGCCATACATGGCCGGTAAAACCACAATTTAACTTTTCGGATAATCTAGTAGAAAATATACTAAATATGCCACTGATCGTACTGGCTCTTACTTGTATACAAGAGTATAATAAGAGTGGAAAAAGGAGCAGAAATGATTACAAAAATTGATATCACAGGAATCCGTTACGAAGTAAGTGATGAACT
>DAIUJM010000002.1:0-48487 GCA_036848695.1 Candidatus Saccharimonadota bacterium | reverse complement strand
AATGCTAATTTACCACTGTTGAAGTGGCGGATATCTTCTATGTTATAGCGCATCATGACGAGGCGTTCGATACCACAACCCCAAGCAAAGCCTGTGTATTTTTCTGGGTCTATGCCAGCTTCTATTAATACATTGGGGTGAATCATGCCGCAACCGAGCAGTTCTATCCATCGCTCTGAGCTACAAACTCGGCAGTCTTCGCCTTCTTTGCAGAACGGACACGAAAGTGAAAATTCAAAACTTGGTTCGGTAAACGGAAAGTAGAACGGTGTGATTTTAGTTTGCACTTCTTTACCAAAATACGTTGTCAGGAATGTTTTGAGCGTAGCAACCAAGTTACCAACCGTGATGTTTTTGCCAAGGTATATACCCTCAGCCTGGTGAAAGGTGTGTTCGTGTCTTGCATCTAGATCTTCGTTTCTAAATACTCTATCAACCGCTAAAACTGCAATCGGTTCACCATTTTCAAGCTTTTCTTTACGCGCACTCATAATACGGTTTTGCATGGTAGAGGTGTGGGCCGGGGCCACAAACCCTTCTTCGGTCATGAAAGTATCGTAATCGTCGCGCGCTGGGTGACCTTCCGGAAAGTTAAGGCTGGTAAACATATGGTATTCATCATCAATCTCGCGAGATTCAGAAACCTCAAAACCCATGCGGCAAAAAATATCACAGATCTTTTCAATTTCTTTTGTAATCGGGTGTGTAGTGCCGTTTTCAGTTGTTATCAGCTCTGGTAACTTAGTATTTACATCAAACGGTGCTGTAACATCAATCGATTTTCGTTGTTCGTGGTTCGTGGTTCGTGAATCGCCTACAAGATTTTCTAATTCCTGTTTCAATTCATTAATTGCCTGACCAAAAGCACTGCGCTGTTCTTCTGGCTGTTCTTTAATTTTGCCGTACAAAGCCCGGAGTTCCGGCGCGCGCAGAATAGCTTGCTTAGACTCAAGGTTTTCGAGTCTTTGCAACAATAGTTCTTTAGTTTTCTGAATTTCTTCCATATATCTTATATTCTACCTTAATTCTAATGAAAAAACCTCGCCGTTTTGCGAGGGTTTTATATGTGACAAAAAGTTCCTCGCTTAGCGGGTTTCAAAAAAGCTAAAAAAGAAAATTTTTCGTGTCACAATCATCAAAGGTATTGTACCATATCTACTCAGATCGAATAAATGCGTCGATGTTATCCACCAGTAGATTGGTTTTCAATGCCTGAAGAGTGTGAGAGATACTACCCCTCGAATCTGTATTAACGACCACACCCGCGGCTGAAAGTTGTTCAAGAAACAGGTCTCTCTTGCTTGGCGTAATTATACGATCACCGTCTGAATTGAAGACCACCGCTTTCACACCCGTCAAGTTTCGTTTCTTAAAGTTCGTATCGTGTGGTTGCCAGTGCAGGTAGAGTGATTCTTCTGCCCCCTCAACTTCCCGCAATTTTTTTCTAGATTTTGCAAAAAGTCTCGCGTCTTTAAACACTTCAAGAATTGGAGCACCACCCGCAATTGCAACATACTTATAAATTGGTACGACTCCAAGTAGATTTAAACCGAGATAACTACCAAGGCTCACTCCAACGATCACAAAATCATCACCTTTCCTATGAGACATGTCATCGCTCACGTATTCAGTTAATTCATAAATTGTAGCCGACAGGTTTTTAGGATTCAGACTGTCAACAGAGCTTGTTCTTGGCTGTATATAAACGATTCTATAATGACGCCGTGTCATGGCCATAAAAAATGGTTTAAAATATAGTGCCCTACCGCCGTACGGACCCATAAAGTAAATGGTCGTGCCGCTACTACCGTTGTATTCTTTGGTATTCAAGTATTTTGTTTGCATCATTTTTTTACATACTTGCTAAATGCCAAAGATTGCAGTGGGAGCATTTATAAACTTTCAATTTAGTTCCGTGTAGATGCTCTGCATATACCGCAGCGCCTTCAGCAGCTTCTTTCGAATCAAAAACAAGTTTTTCTTGGCAAGGTAGTCTACTTTCGTCCATAAACTTGATTATATATCACTATTACTTCGCTTCAACCTTAGCCGCTAGGCTATCAATCATGGTCTTCGCCTCGTACGTGTGATAATCATCGTGTATAAGTCTTCCGTCTTCATCAAATGCTGACCAGATTTCAGAAATACCAACGTGGGCATTAATTGTATCCATGTGCGTCCAAGCAGCGACAGGCGCAAATGAACCAATTGCATAGGGTGCACCTGCTGAGCCGTAACCAACAAAACTAACAGGCTTGCCATTCCATTCATGGAACAAATGGTCCACAGCGTTCTTAAGCGAAGCCGGATATCCATGGTTATATTCTGGCATAACAAAAACAACTGCATCAGATTGATTCACCTTATCGGCCCAATAATTTGTAGCCTCGTCATCATAATTACTATCATTAACATCTGCAGGCGACTTTTCAGGAAGCTCGTAAGAAAGTTTCAAATCTTTCAAATCAACAAGATCAACTTCGAATTTGCCGTCTTTTTCAACTTGACCCACAAACCAATCCGCAACCTTCTTGCCAGCACGGCCTTCACGAACACTCGTAGCAACAACCAATAATTTCATACACCCTCCAAATTTTAAATATTAAGTACATACTTAATTTAAGCAAACACTTAAACTTTCTGCAAGTGCTATAATCGATCGAATGAAATATAAAGCGATTGGATTCGATTGGGGCGGCGTTATTAACGGCCAACCAGGGTTTGTATTTACACAGAAATTCTGCGAACTCGTCGGAGTAACCGAAACTGAGTATAAAGAAGTCTATTTTCGACACAATCGTGCATTCAATGCCGGCAAACCAATATCTGAACGCGAATTGTGGAACCGTGTATTAGCTGATCTTAATAAGTTAGATATGCTTGATGCAGTAGTCCAATTTTCTGCTGAATATAGATCCAAGAAATCAATCAACAAGCTTGTTCTTGAATTAGTAGATTCATTGCGATCAAATGGTTATAAAACAGGACTACTAAGTAATAACACCGTTGAAGCCGCTAATATGATGCGCTCAGCAGAAATTGACAAGCATTTCGATGCTTTTATTGTTTCAGCAGAGGTTGGGTTAATGAAGCCTGAACCTGCAATCTACAAGTTACTTTGTGACAAACTTGGCATAAACTGTACAGAGCTGGTGTTTGTAGATGATTCATCACGAAGTCTCAGCAGCGCCAAAGAATGTGGCTACGAACCAGTCTTGTTCGCCACACACGAGACGCTCATCAAAGATCTTCAAAAATTAAAAATCCTCTAATGAAAGCTTTTTTGTTTTTCGAAAATGTTTTGGAATTTGATTTTTGGATTTCGGGATTATTTGTTATTTAGAATTTGGTACTTAGAATTTACCAGTTATACTGGTTGTTATGGCTAAAGATTCTTCATTTGATATTGTTTCAGACTACGACATTGCAAAGGTAACCAACGCGGTTGAACAGGCGCAGCGTGAAATTACTAGTCGTTATGATTTTAAAGGCACCAAAGCGAACCTGGAATTTACCGACGGTAGTAAAACCGGCATAAATATCACCGGTGATAACCAATTCCATCTCGACAGTATTATAGATATGTTACGCAAGAAGCTCGCTGGCGCAGGCGTTAGTCAAAAGATTCTAGACACAAGTAAAGAGCCAGTTGAAAGCAATATGCAAATCAAATGGGAGCTACCGTTTAAAAAAGGTCTCAACCAAGAAAACGCCAAAAAAGTGACTAAGCTGATTAGAGATAACTACCCCAAAGTTAAACCACAAGTCCAGGGTGAAGAAATCCGAGTAAGCAGCGCCAAACGCGACGAACTGCAAGGTGTAATCCAACTCCTCAAAGAAGCCGACTTCGACTTCCCCCTCGACTTCACCAACTACCGATAAAGAGCACTCAGCACCGTAATTTAATACATAAATGCACACCAAATATGACGGTCGTGTTATTTCGTGTGTATTTTATACGATATACTGAGTGCATGAAGATTAGTTATTTTGTACATAGTATTACAAAAGATAACGAGCGCGGCGTTGCATCGGGATGGCTTGAGACGGAGCTTTCTGATGAAGGAGTCAAACGAATTAAGAAGTTGCCGGAGCTTGTTTCTGATACATCGTTTGAGGTGATTTTTCCTTCCGATCTAAAACGCGCGATTGATTCGGCCATCATTCCTTTTGGTACAACTCACAAGATTATTCCTGACGAACGACTTCGTGAAGCGAATTACGGTGACCTTGATGGTACGCCAAAAACATTCAAGAAAAATATTAAAAGCTACATCAGTAAGCCATATCCTAACGGCGAAAGCTACGCAGATGTCGAAAAACGAATGCGCGAATTTTTAGTAGAAAAAAAGGGTGAAGGCTGGCAGCACATCGCAATTTTTGGCCATGAAGCCACACAGTTAGCACTTGAGGTTATTTGCAACCAAAAAACATGGGAAGAAGCGATTGATGAAGATTGGCGAGCAACCCAGAGCTGGCAGCCTGGCTGGAACTACTCGTATTAGTTTTTAGAAAGAATATATCACCAGCGGTAACAGAATGTAACTATGTACGTCTTTTGGTCGAGGCAAGAATAATGCTAATCAAGAAAAGCTTGGTATTACAGTATTGATCCCTTAAGATTTTGGCACTTATTTTAAAATTATCGAATGAAAAATGAAAATTGTTCTATACTATAAGCATAATGGATGGGCAAAACAAAGTAGCTAATGCTTGTGCAGAAGTGTTAAGACGTAATGACCTAGGTGCATGGACGCGCCCGGCTCCAAACTTGTATCCACACCAGTGGCTCTGGGATAGTTGCTTTATTGCTATCGGCCTTCGACATGTCGATATTGGGCGGGCTCAGAAAGAAATTAAAAGCTTATTCCGTGGCCAGTGGAAAAATGGAATGATCCCGAATATTATTTACGGATCTGGCAAAAAAACTACAGACGATATTTGGAATTCTCGTAGTTCCAGTCAAGCACCACACAATATTCGTACCAGCGGAATTACACAGCCACCAATGATCGCCGAAGCGGTTGTAAAAATTGGTGAAAAAATGACGAAAAAAGCCCGTCACCAATGGTACAGCTCTGTTTTTGACGACCTAGTTGCCTACCATGAATGGCTATATCGTGAACGCGACCCGCATAACGAAGGTCTCGTGGTCTTGGTACATCCCTGGGAATGCGGACTCGACAACAACCCAGGTTGGATGAGCGAAATGCACTTAAATCACCTGCCGCTTTGGATCCGTATTGTAAGGTCGCTCAAACTACAACACGTTATTGCACTGCTTCGACGTGATTCTGGTATTTGGAAGGGGCATGAACGCATCGACACCATAGACGCACTCGGACTTTTTAGTATTGCCCGAAGATTGCGCCGAAAAAAATACGAAACTCGGCTCATCTTGCGCCGTTCACACCTAGCGGTTGAAGACCTAGCATTTAATTCAATCTTGGTCCGTGCCAATACACTGCTTCATGAAATTTCTAAAGAACTTAACCGTGAACTTCCCGGATGGCTTCATGAACGTATGAAGAAGGCGCCGCACGCACTAGAGCTTCTATGGCACGAAACACGAGCTCAGTACTTTAGTAGAAACTTTGTAACCTTCGAACCTATTAATGAATCTAGCATTATGACATTTATGCCACTATACGCTGGAACTATTACAAAAGCGCGGGCCGCCAATCTGGTTGAACTACTTCACGCCCAGCAGTGGCACACAACCTACCCCGTTCCTTCAGTACCCAAAAGCTCACCCTATTTTCAGCCAAAACGCTACTGGCAAGGACCAACTTGGATCAATACCAACTGGCTAATTGCCGATGGCTTAGAACGTTACGGCTACCACGAAGAAGCTGAACATATTCGACAACGCTCTATTGATTTGGTAGAAAAGCACGGTAGCTACGAATACTTTAGCCCACTAGACGGCTCACCAGCCGGGACTAACAACTTCAGCTGGACTGCCGCGCTGACAATTGATTTTTTGAATCAATGATCTGCTTCGTCTTGATGCACCTCAGCTTGTCCGGGCTCATAGCCGTGATCGGGCTCTATAAATGAATGCGCTAAATTGATTGAAACACCCACCACTATAGCCCCCAGCAGAAGCAAGAATGGTCGGATATCAAATATCTTATGACTCGGTACTTCATCATGAATTGTCGGAATGATATCACTGGCTGCAATGTACAGTAAAAAGCCCGCGCTAAGGCCAAGCAGTACCCCAATTGGTAGTTTTGCATCGCTACCTAACCAGAACGTCACAACTGCCATCACCATTGTTGCAAGAGCACTTAAAACGTTAACAAGAAGAACCTTCTTCCTGCTCATACCTTTTTTTAACATCAACCCAAAATCACCAATTTCTTGGGGAATTTCATGAGTAGCCACCGCAATGGTAGTAATTATGCCCGTTGGCACACTAATTAAGAAGCTTGCAGCAATTGCTACACCGTCAAGTGCATTATGAAGTACATCACCAACTACAATCAGACCGACTGTTGGGTCAGAATGTTCTTTAGATTTATGATCATGGTGATGATGAAACCAGTGCAAGAAGCGCTCGGCGAAAAAGAAGACTATCATACCAATTAAGGTTGAAACCATTACTGTCTGAACTGGTGCTTGCTCGACACCTTCTTTCAGCAGATCCAAAAATACCGCCGCAAGTAGTGCTCCTGCCGCAAATGGGGTTGCATACTTTGCCATCGCCTCGGCCCACGACGCTTTACTCATTAATACCAGACCACCGGTAAGCGAAAGAATCCCGCCGATAAACGAAAATATTATAATGTGTCCGTAATTTGCCATATTTGTTCCTACTACTGTTCCTATTATCTGATTTATGTTTATTGTATGTAAATAAGCATAATATTGCAAAATTGTCGCAATTTGGTATTATTTTTGCAGACACTTAGTGTCATTCCGAATGTAATTCGGGATACAACTAACCAGTTCTGGGCAACAACCAGAATGAAAAAGGTATGTTATGCAAGCAGAAATAAAGAACGTACTCAAACAAAACGGCTTCACAGCCACTAAAACACGTATGGCCATACTCCAGGCAATTCTTTCCGCCCAACCGGCCACCATGCAACAACTCATCAGTTCCCTCCCCGACGTTGATCGAGCAACCGTTTACCGTACGGTAGATCTATTTGTAGATCTTGGTATTGCTAAAAAAGTTTCGACCGGCTTTAAATACCGCGTAGAACTTGGCGACAGCTTCCAAGAACATCACCATCACCTTACCTGCCTTCGCTGTGGCTCGGTAATAGATGTTCACACGCCGGAAATTGAATACGCCATAGAACAAACTGCCGGCAACAACGGCTTTCGACCAATCCGTCACGACGTTGAAATTATGGGCTACTGCGCAAACTGTTCGTAGTTACTTTTTGTGTAAAGAAAACCGTTCGACATATATCTTCTTTTCAGGCATACCGACGCTCTGAAGAGTGTGTTCAATTGCATCGGCCATAGCCGGTGGACCACATACAAAGGCTTGCCTGTTTGGAATATTCGGTACCGCGGCCAGTAAAAATTCTTTAGTTATACGACCTTCGTAAACTCCCGGGACAGTTCCGGCATCATGTTCTGCCAAATAATGTACCTTCGCATTCGGGAATAAACCAACCAGCGCATCAAGCTCAGGCTTGAGCGCTAGATCTTGCGGAGTACGAGCCGCATACACCAATTCAACATCACGACCACTACGGGCATAACGTTCAAATAAGCAGCGAATAGGAGTAATACCAATACCGCCTGCTACCAAAAGAACTTCAAACTCTTTTTCTATCTGACGGCCTAAAATACCGTAAGGTCCCTGAATAATAACCTTGGTCCCTACCGGTACTTCTTGAAGTAGACGCGTGTAATCACCGACCCCTTTTACGGTTATTCGCAAAATACGTTTGTCATCCCATAAATAACTGAAACTGAATGGATGCTGACCCAAATACAAACCTGGGCTTAAAAAAGTGAAGAAGGCGAACTGCCCTGGCTTCCACTTGAAGTGTTCCATGTTTTTGCCGCGCATATATATACTCACAACGTGTGGCGCTTCTTGCACTACTTGCATAACCCGAAAATCGTGTTTCAAAAAACTAAGTATAGGTTTTAAAAATCGGTAAAAAATAAATGTGCCCAGTACCAGTACATAAATAGCGTACCAGTAGTAATTGAAGAACTGCGTGAAGTTTACAGTTGTACCAAGTTCATTTTGGTGCCCAAATGCTAGAAGAATAATTGCATAAGTAAGCAGATGAACGGCGTACCACCATTCGTACTTTAAGCGTCGGCGTACAATCCAAACAGAGCTAATTACCACCGCCCACGCGCAGAGCATAGCCAGCGAGGCTTTAAAGACATCTTCATAGCCTTTTATAAACTGAATGTACTGAGAAAAAATATTTAGATCATTCAAAGATGCATTCCCCAAAACAAGTAGAAACGGATGTATCAAAATTGTGCCAAACACCAGATAGCCCGTTGTCTGATGCAAGCGACTCATTCGATCTTGACCGAAAGTACGCTCAAATATTGGAATTCTACCGATCAGCAAAAATTGCTGCAAAGCAAACGTAACTGCCAGTAAGCCTGCAAGACGGCCGAGTGCTATCAACCGAAGACTAAAGCCACCATCAAGTAAATAAAATCGTGAAGATTGGAACCAGGTGTATAAAACTACAGTAAGATGAATACAAAGAATCACCACCGCAATAGCGCGTACCCTTCTTTGTTTTTCGTGTAGAAGCATTTTTTTAACCATAACTTTGCCCTTAGTATAGCGCGATTTTAAGCAAACAATAAACCGGGCATATAACCCGGCTTAATGGAGTGATCAAAAAGATCCTCCACGTATTATTATACTCTCTTTCGTCAAATAATGCTGGTCACTGCGCTAATGTATTTATCACAAATATAACAGATGGCATGCTTGCAATTTTATGCAACCTCGCGTATATGTAATGTCATTGGTAATCATAAGGAGATTCAGTTCATGAAAGTAAAAAATACTAATATTCCACTGCCTGCGTTAGCTGGTGAACTCGTGGGAACATTTGTTCTGGCAATTATTGCCCTCACAATTGGACAGCCACTACTTGTTGGCCTCACACTTGTAGTTTTGGTACTCGGTTTGAACGTTATTAGTGGCGCAAACCTTAACCCAGCGGTCACTTTTGCCCTCTGGTCTGTTAAAAAAATGGACACTGTAAAAGCACTATTTTACTGGCTTGCTCAGTTTATTGGTGGTTTATTTGCACTCTACGTTACTCAGCTATTTAAGGGTGGTGAGACTCAGATTTCACTTTCAAGCTTTAGTAGCTTCGATGCTCGTATTGTTGCAGCTGAAGTTATTGGTATGGCGATTTTTGCCTTCGTACTTGTATCAGTTGTTAACCGTAAAGCACCTGAAGGCGTACTTGCTTCTGCAATCGGTCTTGCGTTGATGGTAGGCCTTTACGCTGGCGGTGGTTTACTAAACCTTGCTGCTCAAAATGTAAGCGCAGATGCTAAATCAGCACCACGTGTTACAAAAGTAGATGGTGCAGTTCTTAACCCAGCTATTGCACTTGCTGCAACTGAAAAAGAAGATCAATCTAGCGCTTTGCAACAACAACTTGGCGGTTCAGCCAAAACAACTACCCCAGTTAGTCGTCTAACACTAGAAACTACTGTTGGTACTCTAGTTGGTGCCGCACTTGGCGCAAACCTCTTCATGTTGCTAGCTGGCGAAAGCCCATTTGCAAAGAAGAAAACTGTAGCCGAAAAAGTTACTACTACAATCAAAAAAGCCTCAAAAAAAGTAAAGGGCAAAAAGTAGTATACTAGCAGAGAAGAGTAATCGTGACTGACCGCTCATACATTAAAATAGTCGGTTCGTGACCCGCCTGTCTGTTCGCCAGAACGGGCAGGCTGACCGCTCAAAAACTTAAAGATACTACGTGCGTGACCCGCCTGTCTGTTCGCCAGAACGGGCAGGCTGACCGCTCAATCAAAACTCCGGCACTTGCCGGAGTTTTACTTTTACCACTCTTTGTCGAACTTGACTCCAGAATGCGCAAGATCATCGCGGACCAACTCTGAGCTTTGTACAAGGTCTTTGAAAGGAACGGAATTATTAATCAAATCGCTGTAGAGCTGGCTGTACTTACTTGCATACATTTCAATATTGGGACCATAGGTTCGCCATCCTCTCAGATACGGCGCGCCCTGAAGCATGGCACAGGCATAAATCGCACGAATAGTCCTCTTTCTGAGCTGTTCAACGTAACGCACGTCTTCGCCTCCATCTTCTTTTACTGTCTCTATCCATAGTTCGAACTTTTTATTCAGTAACTGCGTGAGTTCTTGTGAAGTTTCAGGCAAAACAAATGAAAGATCTAAATTCTCTGAACCTTCAATGTTGACGCCGTCAGAATAGCAAAAAAACAATACGTTTCTTCGGAAAGGTTCGTGCAGTTCCTCTAAAGGCACGGTAATGACATCTAGCTTAGCGACGCCACGTTCTGCCCATTTTGGTGCTAACGCGTCTAACAGTGATTTACGTAGTTCCTGATGACCCTCGGGTAGAGCTTCCTTGGTGATAATCGTAAAATCAGCATCGCTGTCGCCAAAAACAAAATCACCCCGGGGAATACTCCCATGCCAATTGATCGCGACCCATTCGCCGTAAACCTTTTCTGATATTTCACGAATATCATCACCGAGGCCAATAAGATCACTCGGTATATTTTCAAACGAAGCAGTAGATCTCAACGCATCTTTATCGAACCCAGTGTCAGAAATGATATTTGCTGGAGCTACTTTTGAAACAGAGTCTTTAATCATTTAGATATATTGACGTTTTCTACGTTCTTTTGCAATATACCTCCTCAGATACCAACATCTATTCATGTTAGTCCAAGATAGAAAGTAAACTTATGATTAATTTTTATATGAGTTAACGAATGCTTTGGTTTGTCTTGGAGATTTAAAGACAAATACATCTAGATCCCCGCGGTGCCGATCTATCGCTTCTATTATGCCTGGACGATATTTATTATTAAAGTTCCATACAAGCTTCCAAAATTTCAGATCTATTTTTTCTTGCCAATCGTCAGGCATATCAGGGCGTTTGGTATTACGGTACATGAATCTTCGTTTAATTAGGTGCTGGAAGCTAATCAGCCTGTTGTAATCTAAAAATATTACTGTGTCAGCCTTGCTTAACTTAAGATCAAGCATTCTTCTGTTACCGCCATCGAAGATCCAGCTACTTTCGCTCAACGGTTTTTTCAGCTTCTCTTCCCATATCTTAATTTTTTCAGACTCGTTATCCGGCCACTGAGTCGTGTGATAGATCTTATCAGTGTGGTAGACGGGAATATTCAGTAGACTCGAAAGCTCTCTGGCAAGCGTACTTTTGCCAGTACCAGAATTGCCGAGAATAACTATTCTATTCATCTTCGGTCGGTTTTTCGATGAGCAGTGGTTCTATTGACGGTGTAGTTTGGGCGATCTTTACTATATCTTTGTCGATCTTCTTGAGTTCTTTGTGGGCATTGTTGTAATGGTTGACGGTAGTACCTAAGCTACCACCAAGCTTTTGCATAAACGCGTCGTAGGCACCAATGTGCCGCCCAAGCTCGCCGACACGCTTTTGTATATCTTTAGCCTGCTCTTCAATCTGAAGGCTTCTGAGACCCTGTAGAACCGTCTGGAGGTAGGCCATGAAGCTAGTTGGGCTGACAATAATTACATGTTTTTCTTGAAAGGCGTATTCAATAAGATCTCTGGAATTTGTTGCCGTAGTACCGACCTTGTTTATTAGTAAGTCGTAATACAAAGATTCCGAAGGTATAAACATGAAGGCAAAATCCATAGTGTTCTCGTTCGGGCGAATATATTTACTTGTTTCGTCTATACGATTCTTCAGATCTACTTTGAACTTTTTAACAATTGCCTCTTTGGTGGCCTTGTCACCTTCTTCAATCAAGCGATTATAATTTTCTAGGCTAAACTTAGAATCTATCGGTAAAACTTGATTGCGATCTAAAAATATAACCGCATCTACCGTTTCGCCGTCTTCAAACTTATACTGCATCTGAAATTTACCGGGGGGCATAACGTTTTCAAGAACTGATTGTAGATAATATTCCCCTACTACACCGCGCTGTTTTGGGTTTTGCAGAACATTTTGCAAAGTCTTGAGCTCATCAGCAACATCTACCACTCGCCTGTTTGTTTCGTCTAGCTTTGTGAGGCGCTGAGTAACATCAGCAATTATCTTTGCCGACTGTGCAAACTGGCGCTGAATAGATTCATTTGTTTGCACTTGATTCTGATGCAGTTTTTGACTGATATTTTCTTGAAGACTTTCTTTAAGCTCCCCAACCCCACGATTCAAATTATCTATATCTGTTTTTAGCATCTGCGAAGCCTGGTCATCACCCACGCCTGAAAGCTTCTTATTCAATACAAAAATTACAGCCATAAATCCCAGCACCACAAACACCAACAAAACAATCAAGAGCATTTCCATACTAGCTAGTATAGTTCAATTCTTGCTTCACCGCTATTAATCTTTTGTCGGAAAAGTAAGCTTTTGACCGTATTGTTTTCTTCCTTTAGAATGAATAATTATTTCTGGTTTACTGATAATTGTTCCAGCAATTTTTGATGCAATACCTCGTATAGCAGCCCAGTGCATAACAACATCAGGTGTGGAAGTTACCACAAACCCACGCTGGCCACCGTGAAGCACGTTATAGAGCTCATCGTCATCAATATCTGCATATTCTTGGAGTTTTCCCATGGCAGGATTCAGCTCGAATAGGTCGTCTAATTCCACCCCTAGTCCAGTTCCTTTCAGCTTAGAACCAAACTTACCTGGTATGCCCCCACCAGTGTTGTGGACTAACGTTTGCACATCTGCTGCAGGAGCTCTTTCTGGATTCCAGCCACCGGTAAGTTCTGTAAACAAACCGGCATATATCTGAGTTGGTCTTAGCGCCTCTTCGCCCCATGTTGTGCGATCATCAAATGGTACGTGATGCCATTCATGTCCATGCACCTGTTCTAAAGTCTTTAGCAACAGGCTATACCCATTACAACCAAAGCCTTCATCAGCAAGTGCCACTACCGCAGCGCCAGCTTTGATCTTTTTTCCATCAATTATCCTCTCAGGCTGGAACATATAATTTGCAACAGCAGTCCAATCAATTCGAAACTCCCCATAGCCACCTACATGGTCACCGTGTTCAGCAATTTCACCATTTTCTATAACTGTTTTTGATTGATTTGCACCCTTCACATGCCCCGTCGCTAAATCAATAACGCGCTTACGTATCCGCTCTTTTTTATTTGGGTGATCTGATTTTTTCCCAAGCGTATTAACAACAAGAATGTTCGTCATTCCAATTGGCTCTGCACCAGCAGCTGCGGCGTCATCAACAACCATTGCCGCCAGGTCTATTCCTATGGTAGAAAAGTCATCGACCCTTTCAGCAACACGAGGTTTATTCCCCACACCGTCAGCGCAGCTATATCTTCCTACCTGTAAGTCTGGGAACTTTTCTTTTAACTCAAACAATCGCCCAAGGTCTACGCCACGTGCACCACGAAAGCCCTCACCAAGCACTTGTGGCTCCCCAAATTCATCTGCACGATTTCTCCATGATTGCTGTGTGATATTGTAAAATGCGTCAGACGCATTATCTCCTGCCTCTAGATTTACTCCTGCCGCTTCATATGCCGCTGATGCTCCTGCCATTTTATGACTCCTTTATTCCTTGTGTGTGTAAGTATATATTGCTTCTCTCTAAAACAAAACTGCGCTCGGCTGTATTTTTTATTAACCTTAATGTTGTAATATTATCAATTTTATGATTAAATATTTATCATTATGGCTCGCGTCAATAAGACACAACAAAGCCCAGAGCATACCCCTATGTTTGATTTACAAGAGGGTGTGCTTATTGACGGCCTATCTCCCGAGGAACTGCTCGAGTGCGGTGTTGACCCGCGTGACACCGTTCCCCTTAGTGATATCTTTGCAGATGATACCATCACTCATGGTTATGATTCAGCAAAATACAATTGTGACGACTGGACTAAAGAGGATTATAGGCGGTGGGGAAAATGGATTAGTGGTTTTGTGCAGAGCCCGACACCAACTCGAGCAGATTACATCACCGCATATAAGCTAGGTCTCGGTCCACACCCTAAACGCATCAAAATCCGATTTGGTTCATTATGGAATTTCCATGACGAAGCAGAACTTGACGGCGGTTTCTGTCGTGGTAAATATAGTGATTGGACTAACCGAGACTTCTTAGCGTATGGCCAAGAGGTAGTTCTCAAGCGAGGTGGTAAAAAACCAGACGAAGCAACACTGCAAAGACACTTTGTAAATCGACGAGGGCCAAGTCCTTCTTTAATCTACACACGCTTTGGTAGCTTAAGAAATTTTCATGAACATCTTGGTTACCCGAATATTCACTCCTGGGATAAAGATGATTATATCGATTATGGCATAAAAGTAGCTGAGGCAAATGATATACCCAGACCATCACGTACCGTATTCGACAAGTTATCTAAGAATAAACGTGGAGCTTCGGCTAGGAGTATAATAAATCATTTCGGCAAGTTGTCTGATTTTCAAGATACTGTTGAACAGGAGAGACATAGAAGAGCTGTGATTCAGCAACAGGAATCGTACGAAAAGGCATTAGCAAGATGGGATATGATTTTAGCGGGAAACATTCCATCAAAACTTTTTGCTCATGACGGACCGCACGACGTAAGCTCATTCGTTCAACAAACTTCACGTTACCTTCTTGTAGAACACTCGTTACCAAGAGAATACCCAGAAGCCGAAAAAATTGCAGTGGCGCTTAAGCAGCCACGGTATATTATACGAGCATTGCAGCTACGTGGCTCGGCATTGTCTGCTGGCGAAATGGAAGTATGGGCCTCTACGAATGGATTATTCGACGAAATCTGGCCAGATGACGCACATCTAGTTAACCTTCGAATAAAGACAGTGTAAGTTAAGTAAGTCTTGGTGTAGTCTAATCCAAAATTCTATGTCCTAGTAGCTGATAAGTAAGTCATGAACTACTTCCTTGAAGGATCCGCAGTTGAAACAATTTCAAATTTTGAATAATCAGTTCTACGGAAATGGGAAGAAAAGGCCAAGAACGTTTTCCGCTATGCCGGGGAGCGCAGTTTTAATGTTAACTCCAGACAGCTTGATCAAAACAAGTCCCATTACTACAGGTACAAGTGGAAATAAAAGTACATAATCAAATGTTCTACTGAATACCATTATCGCGAGGAATAAAAATTGTACGACTGCACCAAAAATTACCAAGAAGAAGCCCAATGTTGCTACTGCGCTAGTCGGGGCATGAGTTACTTGTTTTTTAGCTTGCTTCTTCTTCATTAATTAAAAATTGTAACATTACTAATATTCAAGATCAACGTATCCGTCGAAGTAGTCGTATTTAATTTGTTGGCGAGGGAAGCCGTCTGCAATCAAACCTTCACCTATGGCTTCGGAAAAAGCTTGCGATCCAGCTAGGTAGACAATGTAGTGTTCAACATTGGGAACGTCTTTTTTTAACTGCTCAAGAGTTAACCGAGTTTCGGAATACTCTTTAATGATCAACGTTGGATCAATTTTAACGGCATTATTCAACTCTTCGACAAACGGGCGCTTTTCATTTTTTCCGGCGTAGAGAAGAGTTGCGTTGATTGGTTGTTTTTTATAGATTAAGTCTCGAATCATACTGAGGTACGGGGTGATGCCGATTCCTCCGGCTATAAATAATCTTTTTGTCATCTCGAGCTTGTCGAGAGATCTGCTTTTTATCAATTTATCAGATCCCTCCACTCTGGTCGGGATGACACAATTCGGGATGTCGTACATGAAATCGCCACCAAGTTGATCAGCCTCTGCTTCTTCACCAGCTATTAGTGAATTTAACTTCTGTTTAAAATCACTGGGGCCGATGATTGTCGTGAACTGTAGAAGTGGTTCGTCTGGCGCAGAAGCAATAGTAAAAAGCCGGTCAGCAACCGCCGGTGGCACACTGGGCATAGTCAAATTTAAATACTGCCCAGCAACAAAATTAACTGGCTCAAGCGACTCAAAAAAGAACGACCAAACATCGCCCACTTCATTCTGCTTTTTCACAAACTTCAAAGTCATGGTATTTAGTATACCCCGAGATAGTTCTTAGTTTGTAGTTCTTAGTTCTTAGACAAAGCCACCGCACCCCAGGCAGTCCACCCCGTCCCGCCTGCCTGTTCTGCCTGGCCTTCTTGTCAGAAAGACAGGTGGCTCGATCAGACAGGCGGGACCACCACGGGCGCGATGGTCTGATCTGCGAACAGCGAACTATTCCCATACTAGAACCTAGTAACAAGAAACTATATACTAACACCATGTCACAAATTGGATACCGGGGTTTATATAACAAAAAAGCGACTGCGCCGTATAGGCTTTCTCGTTCAAAAATAGAACTTTTTACTCAATGTCAGCGTTGCTTCTGGCTAGAGGCAATAAAAGGAATTAAGCGCCCGAGTAGTCCACCATTTAACATTAACAAAGCGATTGATGAGCTATTTAAAAAAGAATTCGATGTTTACCGGGAGAAGCAGCAACCACATCCGTTAATGAAACAATTCAAAGTTGACGCAATTCCATATCAGCATGAAGAAATGGATACCTGGAGACACAATTTTTCTGGCGTTTCGTACCTATTTGAAGAAGCAAACTTACTGATTTTTGGAGCGGTAGATGATGTTTGGGTGAACCCTAAGGGTGAGCTAATCGTGGTTGACTACAAAGCGACTGCCAAAGACGCGCCGGTCAAAGAATTAAGAGAAGAAGGCTCCTGGCACGATACCTATCGCCGCCAGATGGAAGTTTACCAATGGTTGCTGGCTAAAAATGGCTTTCCTGTAAGTAACACCGGTTATTTTGTCTACGCAACTGGTAGCTGGGCACACGAAAAGTTCGATAACATTTTAAAGTTCGAGACTCACGTTTTTGCACACAACGGTAATTCTGAATGGGTCGAGCAAACCATTAAAGATATGAAGGCGTGTTTAGATAGCGAAGAAATGCCCGCTGTGGGAACCGCGGCAATGGGTGGACCCTGTGAGCACTGCGAATATGCGAAGGCTCGCACACAGCTGACGTTAGAGCATATGAAGCAGGCGAAGAGTAAATAGATCAAAGTCCCGTCATCCTGACCTAGATTCAAGCGAAGCTTGTCAACATTCACCAGCCATTCCAAAGAAACCCGAATATCGGAGATGCCATTTTCCCGAATAAAGGAGCACCTTGCCCGAATCCATATTTATATACAATATGAGGGATGCTAGTCATTGGTGCGACGCGGGAAAATGGTATCGGAGATATATCGAGTTGTTTGGCCATGGCTGATGTTTTGTATTACTTTTGCGTCAAAAGTGATAAAAAGATGCGAAAAGATGATTATTATAACTGGATTCCCAATCCCCGAAAAAATACTTCTCGGGGCACCGCAAGTTGGGAATGACAGAGCCAATACGGCTGGATCCCATGCCCGCCTGTCTGGCCGATAGGACGGTAAGGTCGTACCACGGGATGGCGGCCAGATGCGGAGTAGAGACTAAAAACTACAAACTACCAACTATCCACTATACTTGTTATGATTAAAGTAATGAGTGGGAAGAAAAAAGTTCATAAAGTTGTAATTGTTGGCGGTGGTTTTGCCGGGGTGAAAGCCGCCCTGAATCTTGCCAATAAACCGGGTTTTACGGTTCAACTGATCTCAGATAACACCCATTTCGAATACCACGGAGCCCTGTACCGAAGTGCTGTCGGCCATTCGCCAATGGAAGTTGTTATCCCCCTAAAAGATATATTTCAAAAAGCCGAAAATGTTGAACTTATTCTAGATAGAGTGGCTTTTTTAGATAGCAAGAAGAAGCGGGTTGCCAGTGATACCGGAAACATCTACAGATATGATTCAGTAATATTTGCACTCGGCAACACCGTTAATTTCTTCGGCATTCATGGCCTCGCCCAACACACCGCCACCATGCATGATATCGGCAGTACTATACGCCTGAGAAAGCAATTAATAGAACTATTTAAAGAAACCCATCAGCAACCAGTACGCATTGCCGTGGTCGGCGCTGGAGCTTCCGGTGTTGAACTAGCTGCTGAAATTCCCGACTTTGCCAAGTTTGTAGCCAAAAAGCATGGTATTAAAACGCCTCGTGTGAAAGTAGTTCTAATAGAAGGTTCTGATCGCGTACTACCACTTCTTTCACCAAAAGCATCGGCCAAATCGGCTAAACGCCTTCAGGCACTTAATATAGAAATGCACCTAAATATTAAGGTCGAATCTTGTGAATCTGGCACTATCTGCATGAGCGCGGGCAATCTAGGTGCTGATTTAATTATCTGGACCGCAGGATCAAAACCGGTTGATTTTTACAGCGCACACCCCGATGTCTTCACACTAGGTCGCGGTGGTCGCGTAACCGTTGGTGATTATCTAGAGGTACAAGGCCAAAAAGATGTTTACGTACTGGGCGATAACGCCGACACCCGCTATAGCGGAATGGCACAAACCGCACTGCACGACGCCAACTTTGTGAGTCGTAACTTAATCCGAGCGCAAACCGGCAAACCACGTAAAATCTACCGCACCAGAAAACCAGTCTACGTCGTAACTATTGGCAACAACTGGGCAGTTGTAGAAAAAGGCCGGACCATAATTACCGGTCGCGCCGGCTGGGCAATTCGCCGTCAGGCTGATCTAGAAATATTCAAGAACTTCCAGCCTTACAAGCAAGCCATTAAAACATGGCGCCAAGCCAAGAAGATGGCCACTATTTAAGTTATCTATATAAAACATACGTACAAATTTAACAGCACTTATCTCAGGCTCGCATTTGTTGCAGGTTAGTCGTATTATATTATTAAGAATAAGCAAAAGGAGAATAGTCATGAAACCAACCAATGAAGAGCCAGCATCAACATCTGAACAACCAGCCGCCCAAACGGCTAATACCGCACAGCCTGCACCAGCAAAAAAGAGTAATAAGAAACTATTCATCATTCTTGGTGTCGTAGTGTTCTTCTTGTTTATTTTACCGGGTATTTTGTTCGCAATATTTGTGGGCTACGTTGCCAACCGTGGTGGCGAAAAAATAGTAGAAGATATTGCTAAGTCTCAAGGTGTAGATGTAGATCTGGACACCAAAGATGGCAACGTCAGCATTAAAGACAAAGACGGCAATGAATACAGCACTAAAACTGGTACTGATTTACCAGAAGATTTTCCTAAAGAAGCGCTCGCGCTCTATTCAAATAAGTACACAAACACTAGCCGTATTAAAGTTGGTGAAAATACCAGCTGGACGGTTGTAATTGAAACCAGCGACAGCCCTGCAACAATTACACCAAAAGTTAAAGAACAACTTGCCGCCGGATCTTGGGCAATCCAGTCAGAAAGCAATTCCAGCGACTACAATATGATCATCGCAAAGAAAGACCCTTACAGCGCTGTAATCAATTACAGCCAAACCGATGGTAAAACCACCCTTACCTACACTCTTTCTCAAACCCCTGCAGCTACTGAGTAGTATCTGCCTCGCGCATTTCGCGGATCAGTGCAAGTACCGGATCTTGAGCTCCGGTACTTTTAACGCAGTCTAAAACCGCTTCGGTAGAAATCCGGTCCGGATTTCTTACAGCTCCTACATATGCAACTACACCGAGCGGTGGAGCGGCATTAACAATACGCTCAACAGATGTTGGCGCCGTTCCTGATTCGTAATTTGTAGTATCAAAATCTTCAAACATGACAAGACGCCACTATAACGATCTAACCCTGCAACGTCAACCCCTCGTTCTGTCATTCCCGCGAAGGCGGGAATCTAGTTACGTTACTGGATCCCTGCCTCCGCAGGGATGACGTTAAAGCTTGCTGTGCCCCGAGAAGTCTTTTTCCGGGACTGAGAATCCAGTCTTCAATTTCAAGCGGAGCTTGTCAACTTCCTCACTTTTGACCACAATTCACCCTTCGCAGTCTTGCTACGGAGAACAGGAAGTAAGTCAAAATGGTGGAATGGAATTAACTCGCTTTGCGAGAGCTTTTATTGTTTCCATCTAGGAACTATTCACTATCAACTAATCACTATTCACTAACACTAAAAAGTGTATAATTACAACAATAACCATAAACGGAGTCACAAGAAATGGATGATAGAGCTCGACAAATAGCAATTCAACCGGCTAGCAAGAATAAAGGTAGTAAGTTCAAGCGTATAGCTGCAATTGTAGGAACATTTGTAGTTATTGGCGGAGTTGGTGCCGGCGTATACTTCTGGCAAGAATCTAACATTCAAAGCCTTCAGAAACAGCACGAAGAAGAGATTGCTACACTGAACAGCACAATAGAGGCCTTGAAGAAAGATATTGGCGACACAGCTGCTAAAGAAAAGTCAGTTACAAAAGATACCGCAGATGCGGCGGCCGCTGCAAAAGCTGCAATTAGTAGCGCAGTTTCTAGCGATACATTCACCGCTCTCGGGCCTTTAATGGCGGATTCAGTTAGAGTGATCATTGCGGCAAGCGAAGGCATAGGTAATAGAACGCCAGCCCAAGCTATGGAAGATCTAAAGTACTTAAATAGCGCAAGTGGTACCTGGAACTTCGATGTCCCAGCCGCAACCATTGCCGATTGGCGCACCGGCGACTACGCTGCATACGTTCCCGCAACAGGCGGCGTGATCGGACTTTCCTCAGATGGCTATGTAGTAATCTTCAAACTAAATAGCGAAAACAAAATATCCGACATCTTCATGGCCGTCAACGCAGAACTAATGTAATTTACTACACTTCGTGTGTCATCCTGAACCACGGCATGTCGCCATGGCATGCTAGTTTCAGGATCCATGTGCTTATTGATTAGATCCTGAATCCAGTTCAGGATGACATAATTTAAATCTCGTAAACTTGACTTCTGTTATTTAGTATGATATAATGCATATATCGGTGGGTTCCAGTTCTCTGGGGCCCTTTATATTTGAAGGAGTAAACATGGCAGAATGGAAGTTATTTCCCTTAAATGTACCTCGACCAGAACCAACTGGCGAATTAAATGAATCTCGAAGAAAATTTCTTGAATACGCCATTGCAACAACGGTATCTTCTCTACTTGCAAATTACGGCGAAGTAGAATCCTCTGACGTTGATAACGTTGGTAATCCAGATGAAAATGCACCAGTCGAGTACAATTATATATCGCTAGAAGAGCATCTACTGGCAGATGACGAAGACAAGCCGTCAACCCTTACTATTGGCCAATTGCCGTGGGTCAAAGATGGCATCATTACTCAAAAGGGTGTTCATAGCGTATATAAAGAAAGCTTCGAAGGTAGCCCCGAACCGGCATATCTGGTGTATGATCCTGCAATAGATACTACCACTCCACGGGTGTCTCGAACCAATAACTCAAAAGTGGCACTTGAAGAACTCGCTGAACTTGCAGATGCGCTGCAAATTATTTTTGCAGTAATAGATGAAAATGAAGACGAAGAACCGAACCAGCCACCCCTTCAACCACAGCATTACCCACTGCCAATAGACGAAACCTTCCAAGCCCTTGTTGAAGGAATTAGCTTCGACACCGGCGAATAATAGCCGTAACATTCCAACGGTTAGGTGGGCATGGGTAGTTTGTAATACACTATACTCTGCTCTTATTCATTACTTTCTAGATCAGCGAACTTGGCAGCCATAGTTGGATTGCTTCGGGTGAGTTTTTTGACAGTGAGCTCATCGGCTTTATTGTTAGCGATTCGCAGATTGTCTTCTGAGCGCAATAGGTTTTCTTTGGTTTTCTGCAACTGAACAATAGACTTGTCAATGCTTTCAATAGCAGTCTTGAATTTTTCCGATGCTAACCGGTAATTGCGGCCGAAAGAATCCCGGAAGTCATTTAACTGGTTTTCAAAGTTAGTGACATCTATATTTTGTGTCTTAACCAATGCAAGCTCGGCTTTATACTGCATAGAATTCATGGCAGCGTTTCGGAGTAAAGTGATAATTTGTATGAAGAATTGAGGTCGGATAACGTACATCTTTGGGTATTTGTGCGAAACATCCACAATGCCTGTATTGTATAGTTCGTTATCGGCTTCCAGCAGGGTAACCAGTACTGCAAATTCACAGTTCTTCTTTCTACGGTCGTCATCAAGTTTGCTTAAGAAATCCTCGTTCTTCTTTTTTGTGGCAGTTTCATCACCTTCGTTTTTCATTTCAAACATTATGGAGATGATTTCATTGCCAGCTTGATCAGTTTCGCGGTACACGTAGTCACCTTTAGTACCAGTGCTGGCATCGTTGTCTTTTTCAAAATAGGCATTTGGAAAGGCGCTGGCGCGGATTTTATTAAATTCGATCTCGCAGTGCTGCTCAAGTGTTTCACCGAGCATCTTAGTAGAAAGCTTGGCCTTCATATCTTTATACAGTGCAATCGTTTCATCTTTTGATCTCAGTTCAGCCTCATACTTAACCTTCAGTGAAGATTCCAGCAACTGCTTCTCTGATTCCTTATACTCTAGCTTATTACTAAGCTCATCACGCTCTCGCTCCAACTTATTCACCGCTTCAGTCAAAGCCAGCTTCTTCTCTGTCTCAGATGCTTCAATCTTCGCCTGAAGCCGTGCAACTTCCGCCTCTTTATCCGCCTTCAGCTTGGCAATTTCAGCATCTTTCTTCGCCGCCTCAGCCTGTAGCTCGTTCTTAGTCTTGGCTTCAGCCAACTGAACCGCACTTTCTTTTTCTTTTTCAAGCAATGCCAAGCGCTCATGAAGCTCACTCTCAAATTCACCATCTCGAACCTGCTTTAAAATATCAGCAAACCCCGCCTCATCAATCTTGAAAGCCTTCTTACAATGCGGACACACGACTTGTTTCATAATTATCCCTTCACTACTGCTATTACACGCCCATTGATCAAATAGTTATCATCTTCATGAATAATAATCGGTGGATATTTTTCCATACTTAAGGACTCTGAAAGAAGCGCATAATCATATGCTCTCTTGGCAAGTTTTTTGATATTAGCCATCCCATTGATTATTGAGACGATATATCTTCCTATATTGTCTTCAACTGATACATAGAAAATGTCAACTATCGCATAGTCACCATCATTTATTGAGGCTAGCTCACCATTTGGCGTTGCAACACGTGCGTCATTCATAGAATCACCCGCTGCACGTACGGCAAATAATTTTCCTTTTGCCCTCAGGCTGCTTTTCGACACATGAAGATAGCCTTCGGTTGCCTCGTCCGCAAATTGATTAGCCGGGCCACAGCTTGCCATGCCAACAATAGGTATCGCGAAGAACCTATCATCCTTCAAATCAGCGCCCAGCTGCTGCGTCTTCACCTTGCGGTCGATAAATAGAAGTTTCTTCTTTTCTAATTGCGCGAAGTGATGCTGTAAAACACCAGGACTCATACTGGGTGTGCCTATAAGAACAGCTATCTTGCGGAGTGGAATTCGTGACAAATCTTTTGATTCTGCCAGATCTAATAGTTTTTGTTGAACTGTATGCATTATTTATATTGTATCAAAAATTCGTGCACTTTAGTACTTTTCAGTGAAAATGGCGGCAGATACTAGACAAGATATCTCTTTTTACGCTATAGTATGGTAGAACTACAAAACAAAGGTGGGATGTAATGGGGTTCGGAGGAGATTGCGTTTACTGCGAGAAAACCTAAATTTCCAAAATATATCAACTTTAATCAACGAAAGGACTGTTATGAGTACATATGTTCTCAATTCACAAGAGTATGACAATCATCATGAAGTTCATGATACTGATGTACACTGCAATAGCGAAACATACCCAGCCCCTGCCAACCAGATTAATCTTGGCTGGCATTTCGATTGCGGTGACGCAATTGAAGATGCTGAGTCAGAGTATCCAAACTGGGATATTGACGGTTGCGCACACTGCACAGACTGTCACACAAAGTAAAATCGCCAGACTTGCATTCTTTTAGCGGGAAGCAGATCTGACGAACATGGTTGGGTGGCGCAAAAATGCGTCACCCTCCGAGTATAGCAAAGAATAATTACTATCCAAGGAGGATAAAATGGAATCTTATGCAAATCTTAGCGGAGAATCAGGTGTCCTAAACTACATGATCGGAGGCGATTACATCATAGTTGAATTTAAGCCGAATAAATATAGTGCCATTAGATTCTACAAGTACACTCACGCGAGTGCTAGCCAGACTGCCATTAATCAAATGAAAACACTAGCAAATCAGGGTAGTGGTCTACATACATACATAAATACTACCGACGTTAAGCTAAAATACGCGATTAAAGGTCCTTCGCTCGGAAGCGTTCAATAAACCGAATTACCTCTCTAGGTGTTTCTCTAGTTCGTCTACTAAATCTAAAAGCTGAGTGGTTTTTTGGACGATGCGAATTTGTTCATCTTGCGGTGGAAGCGGGATGATCAATTCTTTAAAGTTTGCTACAGAAATGCCACCAATTATGCCTGTCATTTTGCCAATAAAGTGATTATGGAAGTGCTTTGTTAAGTAGTTGTATAGTACGAAATCCGGAAGCATATTGTTGCCATAAGCGTTAAATGCGTACATTTTGTTGCCAAAAGTTACGTCCCGATCAACGATTCCGCACTTTTTCCCAGCACTCCCACCTTCAGAACAAATCAAAACCGTGCCTTTTGGTATCACAGTAAATTTACCTTCGTCATACGGTGTTTTTACACCATTATCATAATCGATATTATCGAACCCATAACCAATATCCTTTGTGCCAAGATAGGGGTAGCCTTCTGCTACCTTCTCATACTTCAACTTCTTTTCGCTTGCGTTGATGCTATTTCCATTAAAGATATTGGAGATTTCACCTAATCTGGCCCATTTCCAGGTTTTGGGGATTTGGAATGGGACTTCGGATTCGGTGATTTCGGAAAGGGGTTTTTGCTTTTTTAGCTTCCCTTCTTTGGTTAGGTTGGCTTTTTCGGCTTGGATTTTGGCAAAGAGTTCTTCGCCGGTTCCTTCTGATGGGTCTTGTGGGACGAGTTGGCCAGAGACAGCGAGATGGAGGATCGTTTTGCGGAGTTGCGCTGCGTCTGATTTGGTACGTATTATTTCTAGTAGATATTTGAGCGCAAGGTTTCCGTCACCTTTTGCTAAATGTGCGAGCGATGAACCAACGAGCATTTCACGCTCTTTCTGTTCCACGACATATTTTTCTGCAAGTTCATCAATCAGCGCAAATATAGCATCAACTTTTTCAACTATCCTAAGCTGCTCACTAGAGGGCGGAAGTGGCATAGGAAAGTTTGCAAAGAACTCTGTAGAAACACGCTTCTGTCCTGCAGAACCGGTCATCTTAGTTTTACCGGTTTCAAGATAGGTTGGATTTTTGAACCATAAGTAGGAGTACTTAGGAAGTATTAATTTGCTATCTTGCCTAAAAACATGCAGTTCTGTAGTACCAGCACCATAATGATTCGGTAAACTTACGATGATTCCTGCTTTTGAATTTTCAAAGCATGGTGTAATTTTTGCAAGAACAACGTCGCCATCAGCAAAATGGGTAAAGTTCTTTTTTACTTCAATCCACTTACGAACTTCATACTTAGGAGCGGCACCATATTTTTCACTCACTTTTGTCATTGGGATGAAACCAATATCAATGGAATCGTCGACATAATTTCTTGGGTTGATTTGGCCCACCTCCTGTGGTCTCACCCATTTCCAAGATTGTGGGATTTCAAATGGAATTTCATCATTTGCTATTTCTAATAATGGTTTTTGTTTTTTTACTTTGCCTTCAGCTATACGCTTTTGCTTTTCGACTTGGATTTGTTTATAAAGCTCTTCGCCGGTTCCTTCGAATGGGTCTTGTGGAACCAGCTTACCTGAAACTGCTAAGTGGAGAATGGTTTTTTTGAGGCGTTCGATGCCGCCGGGTACGTGAATGTACTCTTCTAGGCTATCTACTAGAGTACGGAGGTCTTTAACGGTCATGGTGTGCGAGTGCCTCGGTGAGTTCTGCTTTGATTTTTTCTAGTATCTCTTTAACTTCGGCTTGTTTGGCGCGATAATCTTTTAATACTTCTTCTGGGTTAAGTTCGTCTACCTCTACGATATTTGGGTTTTTTATGTCGAGGTTATAGCCGCGCTTTTTGATTTCATCTATGCTGACTTTCCAGGCGCCTTCATTTTCCTTACGGTCATTCCACCAAGATTTAATTTCATCAAATTCTTCAATACAGATTGGTTTGGTTTTGTTGTAGGCTTTTACACCTTCCGGCAAGCGGTGTTCGTAGTACCAGATCTCTTTGGTTGGCTCGCCTTTGGTGAAAAATAGCAGGTTTGTAGCGATAGATGTGTAGGGAGCAAATACGCTATTTGGTAAGCGAACGATTGTGTGGAGATTACATTCTTCTAGTAAGTGTTCTTTTATGCGTGTCTTCACGCCTTCACCGAATAACGTGCCGTCTGGTAGTACAATTCCGGCGCGGCCGCCAGGTTTGAGTAAACGAACAAAAAGTTGCAAAAAGAGATCGGCGGTTTCTCGGGTGCGACCCCAGCTTGGGAAGTTATCTTCAATACCGTCTTCTTCTTTACCACCAAATGGTGGGTTGGCGGTGATGCAATCTACATAGTCTGCAGGACCGTAGCTAGTTAGTGGCTTGCGCAGTGTGTTGTCGTGACGAATGTTGTAAGGTTCTTCTATGCCGTGCAGAATCATGTTGGTACTACAGAGCAAATACGGCAGTTGCTTTTTTTCAACACCGTAGATGGAGGCTTCAAGTAGTTTGAGGTCTTCTGGGGTTTTCGCCTGTGGGCGCATGTGTTCAATAGCGTTACTTAAAAAACCGCCAGTACCGCAAGCAGGGTCAAATATTTTTTCACCAAGTTGAGGGTTAACCATCTCAACAATAAACTTTGTGACGGGTCGTGGTGTGTAGTATTCACCAGCGTTGCCGGCGCTCTGTAGACTAGCCAGCAGGTTTTCGTAAATATCATTAAAGCTGTGGCGATCATCGGTAGAGTTAAAATTTATCTCATTTATCTTGTTAATTACCTGACGCAGAAGCGTACCGTTCTTCATATAGTTATACGACCCCTCAAAGGCAGCACGGATGATGTCGGCTCGCTTATTGCCAGCAGATTGCAGCTGACTTAGTGCCGGGAAGAGTTCGTTGTTTATAAAGTCTAGTAGTGCATCGCCAGTAATTCCCGCCGGGTCAGCCGCCCAGGTATGCCACTGATACTCGACTGGGATGACTGAAGCATAACTACTATCTAAAAACTGTTTTTGCTTTTCGCTGTCATCTAAGACTTTAAGAAAAATAAGCCAGACTAACTGACTAAGCCGCTGCGCATCACCATCCACACCTTCGTCTTTTCTCATGATGTCTTGAATAGTTTTAATAAGTCCTGATGTGATCATTTAAGCCCCCGCTCTTTCGTATATCTTTTCTTCAAGCTGATTAACTGCCGTTTGATAATGTTCAATCCCACCGAACAATTGCGCTATTTCTACTGGTGTCCCAAACTGATCTATTGGCTTTAGCCGTAGGATTGAAGGGTCTTCAATTGTTTTGAGACTTGCTGATTCGTATTTATCCAGTAGCGCCTCTAGGACTTCACGCGCCCTACCTTGGTATTCATTAAAGAACTTGCTGCGCCGCACAGACTCTGCGCGATCGGAACGCTTGAGTGGCTTCTGGTCATAAGCTATGTGTAGTACAAGATCAAATAGATCCATGTCACCGCCAAATTTTTCTCTTAATTCGGAAAGTGGTACACCTTTGTTTTCTAACTCCTCAAGGATATAATATCGCTGCTTCGCGTTTTGCCAAGTTTGCAGAAACTCGTCGAGCGTTGCGTATTCTCCAAGGATGTTGCGTTTTGTGTAGTCAGTGAGACTTTCGGTTATTAACTTACCCTCAGCATCAATAATTTGCACTCTCTCGCCGACTATTTCTACCTGCTACCGCTAATGGTATGGATAATGCGTTCTACTTTATCTGTACGGGGATCTGGAATATATACTTCCGTTTCTGGGCCTGAATCATGCACGAAATCAGAATCGGTGTTTTCTTCTGGCGCTGGGTAGGTGTCGTTTTCAATATCTTCAATCGTTTCGTCAAACTCATCTTCGTTTTTAGGTTCATATACCTTGACCGGGTCACCGTCAAAACCAGGGTCTGCAAACAGCTTAGTGACATTACGGAAATCTAAAATTGTGAAATAGGTCTTGCCATAGTCTTCACGAACGCGCGTCCCGCGACCAATAATTTGCTTAAACTCCGTCATGCTTTCAATATTGCTGTCGAGCACTATCACCTTGCAAGTTTGCGCATCAACACCAGTGGTCATTAACTTTGAAGTTGTCGCAATAACAGGGTAGCGTGATTCTGGGTCTATAAAACTATCCAGTTCGGCTTTGCCAATTTGGTCATCGCCTGTAATCTTGAGCACGTACTTACTGTTCTCGCGGACTCGTTCTGGGTTCTCATTGATGAGCGCTTGTCGCATACGAGTTGCGTGATTAATGGTTCGGCAGAAAACAATTGTTTTGGCATAAGGATCGGTCTTTTCTAGAAACTTTGTGATGTACCGGGCGACTTTTTTGTCGCGTTCAGGGAGAATTATATTCCGGTCGATATCTTTACTGGTATATTCTTTGTCTTCAATTTCGTTGCCGTCATCATCTGTCTCACCTTCTTCTGGTCGGTAGCCGAAGGTATCTACATCAGTTGCGACTCGGATAACTTTGTATGGTGCTAAGAAGCCGTCATCTATGCCGTCTTTTAATGAGTATGTGTAGATTGGCTCTCCAAAATAATGCGAGCTGCTGGCCTCTTTCGTTTCAATTGGTGTCGCAGTCAAGCCGACCTGGACCGCTGAACTAAAGTACTCCAGAATGTTTCGCCATGAGCTGTCTTCTTTGGAACTTCCGCGGTGACATTCATCAATGACAATAAGATCAAAAAAGTCACGATCAAATTGTTTATATATATTACTTTGTTCTTCTGTGCCAGTTACTGCCTGGTAGAGCGACAGGTAAATTTCGTACGACTTATCGATATTTCGATTTTCGATTTTAGTCATTGCAGTGCCAAAATGCTTGAAATCATTGGATTTTGTTTGATCGACAAGAATGTTTCTGTCTGCCAGGAATAGAATTCTTTTTTGCTTTTCTGTCGGGGCTTTCCAATATCTCCAGATGATTTGTGCGGCAGTGAATGTCTTTCCTGTACCCGTAGCCATAACAAGTAGTATTCTTTTTTGTCCACGAGCTATTGCTTCAATTGTTCTATTTATTGCAACTCTTTGATAGTAACGAGGCTTTTTACCGCTACCATCATCATGGTACGGGGTATTGAGAAGTTCTTGCGAGGATTCGTTTTCTATTCCGCGCCAAGAACGATACAGAGCATCTAGCTCGTCGGGTCTGGGAAAATCATTAAGCGATATAGTTTTTTCGACTTCCGCAAGTTGGTCGGTTCTGTCGTGCATTACAAAGCCGTCACCGTTGCTTGTAAATACGAATGGTACATCTAAATGCTCCGCGTACTCTAATGCCTGTTGCATCCCGTCACCTACGTCGTGACTGCCGTCTTTTGCTTCGACAATAGCCAGGGGGGTGTTGGTGCCGTCCTGCCTGAAAAGTAAGTAATCTACAAATTTTCGATCTTTACGAAAAGACTTCTTGCCACGAACAATGATTCTACCTTGCGTAAAATAATAAAATTCCTCACGAACTGTATCAATCTGCCATCCCGCATTTTGAATGGCGGGAGTGATGAGTCGAGTACGAATCTCCATCTCTGTTAACTTGTCAATGCTCATGGTTTGCCCTTACGCTTCCTATTGACTTTTTTGGTCTTTTTTGCTATATTCTTAGTATCACCACGACCAGGCTGGCCTAAGGATGTGATCCGACCGCTGCTCCTGGTCTTTTTGTTTGTCTGAATTTCATTTAACAACTTAGGCACATCTCCAACGAATGCTAGTCTATCTCTGAAAGAATTTAATAACTTCGAATATCTCATTCGGTTAGGTACAATAATTTTCTTCAATTTTCCAAGTTCATCCATATACTCGTAAAGGCTTAAGAAATCTCCGTCCCCGGAAACAAAAACTGCTGCGTCATATTCCATCTCTAACTTTCCTGCTGACCATAAAACAATATCAGTATCGACATTGCCCTTTGTGATAGTCTGACCGCGTTCATCCATATATGTAGAAATGGTTTTAAAAACTAACGTAAAGCCGCATCGCTGCAAGTATGTATATAGGCTGTTGTTAGTAGGAACCATACCTATAAATATATAGGCTTGCGAGACGTTATACTTTTCACGAAGGTAGTGGCGAAATTTTCGATAGTCAAGCTGTTTACCACGATAAATCACCTTGCCTTTGGCATTGATGACATCATTTTTAACACCCAAGTTTAAATTTTGGCTATCAATGAATGCATAGGTTTTTTCATTTTTTGCGTGCGACATAACTATAGTATAGAGGCAAAAGATGTTTTTGTAACTACAATATGATCTACTAAGCTAATGCCCACCAGCTGTGCGGCTTTGGTTAAGCGATTAGTAACTTCTACATCTGCGGTTGATGGCTTAACGCTACCACTCGGATGATTATGAGCGATAATGATTGATGCGGCGCGGTCAGCGATGGCGTCGGCGAAGACTTCACGAGGGTGAACTAGGCTGGAAGTGAGGGTGCCGATGGTGATTGTGCGTTTGGCGATTAGTCGGTTTGCGCCGTCGAGAGTAAGGCATACAAAATATTCTTGTTTTTTGTCGCGAATGTCGGCGAGTTGTTCTGCGGCTTTTTCTGGCGAATCTATAATTGGTTGTTCTGAATCTATAAGGTAGCGTTTAGAAAGCTCGAGTGCTGCTAATATTTCAGTAATTTTAGCTGATCCCATTCCAGTCACCTGCTGCAGTTGCTCATACGATATATCTGCCCCATGGGCTTGAATTAATTTGAGAGTATCTTTTGCAATCTTGCCAACATCTGCCTGTTTGTTGCCACTACCAATCAACGCCATGAGTAATTCGAGGTCAGAAAGTGATGCAGCCCCTTTGATTGCCAGCTTTTCGCGTGGCCGATCAGCCTTGGCTCGATCTTTCATCTTCATACATAAACAATAGCATTTTGATGATTCATTTTAAACTGTTGATCAAAGGAGTATTATAAAAATGTAAATAAGGAGGTGGTTATGGGAATGAATAAAACTAAGGTGATTGAAAAGAGTGGGCCGATGGGGTATGTGTTTTTCGTGGCCTGGATCGGCGCATTAGTATATTTTGTGCAAGCTTCTAACGGCTTCGGCGAATTTATAGTAGCAGTACTAAAATCCTTCGTCTGGCCAGCTTATGTTATGCATGCAGTCCTCGGCCTCCTCGGCCTTTAGAGCAAGTTCTTAGATCTTAGATCTAAGTTCTTAAGTGAACTAATTGTAATACTATCAATTGGTTTGATTGGTAGTTTTTCTGAGTTGGTTTAGTCTATAATTATTTTCATGAGCGAAGATGATGCTAAAAAGTGGGTAAAAAATAAGAAAAATCAGCAAGAAGTTGTTGATAAATTTTTCAAAAACTATAAAGTATCTCAACAAAAAATGGCTGTGTTCATGGCTGGAATCCCAGGGGCGGGAAAAACAGAGTTTGCCGAAAATACAATAAAGCTTGCCATGCCTAGTCTTGTCCCGGTTGAACACGACAAGCTAGTTGAATACATAAAGGGCTATGTACCGGAAAACTATTACACCTTTCGTAGTGCAGGAAATGTATTGGTGACAAGAATATTTAGAGACTGTCTGAAAAATAATTACCCGATACTATTTGATGGCACTCTTTCGCAAGATAATGGATACAAGAACATAGAATTATGCTTAAAAAAGGGTTACCGCGTGACTGTTATATACATAGTTCAAGATGCACAAAAAGCATGGGAACTAACTCAGGCGCGTGAGCTTGTGAAGAAACGTGCTATTGAGCGTAGCGGATTCATGCAAACCTGCAGTAAGATCAACGGCAACTTATTACTGTTATTTAAGCGCTTTAAAGACCATGGTAAATTTTCATTTTGGGTGCTTAATAAAAGAGGTCAAACTGACATGAGTAATGCCATTTCAATCATTCATGACCCTACTGATGATCAGTCTGAGATCATTGAAAAATTCCTTCAGAAGCAATATAATGTAGGTAATATCTAAGGATTATTCATTATGGAATTAGTACTCACTCCAAAGCAAAGAAAGCAAGTAGACAATAGCGGCCTAATGAGCGCCGAGACTCTTCAACGTGTTTACAAAAAATCTGTTCAAGATCAGCAGAAAACACTTATAAAAGCAGAAAAGCTTCGCAAAAAGAAATAATCTTTGTCATGTAGTCTTAATCGTTTTCTACGGAAGTCATAGTTACCGTAGGCTCATGATCGACTATTTCTTCAAAAAGATCGATACCTCGTTGTAAATTGTATATTCTATCTGTTACCAAACCACCGTTACCGAATGGTGCAATCATATGGAACTTCTGGTCGGGCATAGTTACCGAAAGCATATCTACAGGCGGAACAATATCTTCAACAGTTAATATAAGTCTTCCGTCTTTTATTAAAAACACAGGCATATAACCATTCTTAACATCAATAATATTGCCGCTAAATGTTGTGGTTGTGGTACGGAAAAAGGTATTGGCGTTATGACTTGTCATAAAAAAATAATCCAGCAAAACACCACCCCCATCATCACCGTACAGTTCATAGGCTATGATCCTAACCGAACCATCAGATACCCTGAGATCAGGATCATCAACTTCACCTATAATCAAAACTTCTCGCTGATTATTATTTACTAGTGTGTCGCCACAGTCTTGTTCGCTAGCTGACGTAGTATAAATTGCCCAGCCACCGTCATCATAAGCACCCTCCGTCATCAGTTTTCCAAGAATTCGCGCGCGCAACACAGCCGCTTCGCTCAGTAAATACGCCTCTGGCGACACAGCTTTCGGCCCAGTTAAATCAATATATTGATCAAGGTCGTCGTGCGACTCACTGCCACTTCCAATTTCTGCCATATCTAACCTCTTATATGGCATTACTATCCCCTACTTATACGAATTTTGCAAGAGGTGAAAGTTGTTTCACTGACGTAGTTGGTATTTTGGGTGTAATATGATGGTATGAAAACGGTAGCAGAAACTGATCCGGTTCAAAGTTGGCAGGTAATTCCACTAGCAGAGGTTGATGTGGCTGGTATTGGCGCTGTTTATGAAGTAGCTGGCATGAACATTGAACCGGTTGCGGTGTATATTGGCGAAGGTTTCTTCAAAGGCGTACATATAGAACAACGCGGTGATGTATTTTCACTTCGTTTGAGCGTAGAAGAACATCACGACCTACAAGCTGGCAAAACAGCCCTGCCGCTTCAGAAGGTTGGTCATATATCATCCGAAACAATGCAAAATAATTCTGAGCTTATGAGGTACTTAATAGATGAGGTTTGCGTGTTTTATGCATGTGCCGCCGAACAAGGCCTGCCTAGCGCCTACGCGCTTGATCAATCAGGCATAGCCACTAAGCTTCGGATATTCGCAGATTTACAGAGTAAATTGTTCCGCGGTGAACTGGCAGTCAGCGAAGCTGGTGTTATTGATTTAAACAAATAGTTGTGTGGTTGGGTCAACGTCGTAACGATCTTCTTCCGGTATATACTCTTCATCTGGCTCAGTAGCCCGGGCAACCAAGCGCGCAGCTCGTATCTTCATAAACGCAGCCATTGCTTCCCATTCGACTGCTTTAATAAACGGATTACTTGGTGACTTCTCTGGCATAAATCCCCTTTTTATTTACGTGCTTATGCTAATACTATACTCGTTTTTTCTATTCATTAAAAGCAGTAAAATTTCCCGCTAGCACCCCAAACCTATGACCCAAACTCTAAGAACTAGAACTGAGCTGTTCCCAAGCGAATCCCGGGTGGCCAAAATGGCCGTAACGGGCAGTCTGTTCATAAATTGGTTTTTTCAGATCCAGCTGTTCAATAATCCCTTTTGGCGTAAGATCGTAGCCTTCTACAACCTCTTGCTTGCCGTCTATGGTAACGGTTGCCTCTAGCGGCTCAGCACGCCCTATGGCGTAGGCAAGGTGCACAAAGACTTCTTTAGCGCTGCGAGTTTTTAGGTAATCTATAGCGATTTTGCGGGCAATATAGGCGGCCGAACGGTCAACTTTACTAGGATCTTTCCCAGAAAAACAACCACCGCCAATTGGAATACTAGGACCGTAATTGTCGACAACAAGTTTACGTCCTGTTAAACCTGTGTCGGCGTCGAATCCGCCTTGATGCCAATCGCCGGCAGGGTTAGCTAATAGTTGGTAGTTTTCAGTTTGGAGTTCGTTGTTCTGCTGATTCAACCAAGTTTGGACGGCTTGCTTAAGTTCGGCCGAAGGGGCATTTTGAAAACTTGCAACTATAGAGGTAATTTTACCGTCTTTTAGGGTTACCTGTGTTTTTCCATCATATGGCCAGCGTGCATATAGGTTTTGATTGAGCTTTCTACCGAGCACAACTTCGAGAGGTAGTAGCTCCGGTGTTTCATTACAAGCGTAGCCGACCATAATGCCTTGATCTCCAGCGCCGCCAGTATCAACACCGTGAGCAATTTCTGGACTTTGTTTTACTAATCGAACTTCAATTTCACAATTTGGCGCTAGCCGCTTGGCAATTGGTTCAATTTCTGGGTGGGCGGAAGACGAGACTTCACCAACAATGAAGACTTTGCCGTGACCTCCAACTGCTTCTACCGCAACGCGGGCATTTGGGTCTATGCCCAGATATGCATCTAAAATGGCATCAGAGATTTGATCACAGATTTTATCGGGGTGCTTTGGGCTAACCGATTCAGCAGTTTTATAAATTGATTTTTTTACAGACATAAAAATAACTCCTTTCTATCTGCCCCGCCATGGTTCAGAATAAGGAGTTTTGTAAACTAGCTATATCTTCCCCGTACGGGCTGAAGGTAGCACCTTATAAAAAGATGAAAGATCTTAGTTCTTAGATCTTAGAAAAATATTTCTAATTTCTATATTCTAACTTCTAACTTCCATGTATAGGTTGCTGGTGGGTCTACGAGTCAGTTCTCTCGCCACACTCTTGATATTATTTTGTTTAGGTACGTACCATTTTTGGTACACAAGCAGTATATCACAGCCTACTATTGCTCTGGAATTAGGGCCGGCGGAGTATCGGGACAGTCGGGGAATTCACATTTTGGGCCAGAACGGCCAACAGCTAAACCGTCTGGGCAAATTTTTGCTTCTTCTGTGCAGGCAACACCGCCGTCAATTGGTGTGTTCGGATTATTAGAATTCTTTCCAAAGTAATACCCCGCTACAAATAAGCTCAGAAATAAAGCAACTACCGCTAGAGCAACCATGATGATTTTTAACGGTTTCATGTTACCAGCCTCCACCGCCTCCACCGCCACCGCCTCCACCGGAGAAACCACCGCCACCAGAAAAACCTGATGAGCTGGAGCTACTAGGGGCTGTAAAACTAGATGTTGCGGCGGTATTAAAACCGCTGAGTGCACTACCTAGTACTGCACCGTTGAAGGCACTGTTGCCGCTATACCAACTTGGCGACTGACCTTCACCGTACAGATCTGCAAATTGTTTGGCCCATTCTTTTTCTATACCAAATAGCATGGCGTACGGTAAAAGTTTTTCGTATAAAGTAATGAGCTGTTGTTTGTCTGAGGTGTCAACTGGAGTTTTTTCGGCTGTTTGAGGAGATTGTAAGTACTTGATTCTATCAGCTTCGGCCAGCTTCATATAGTCTTTAAGACCGAGTAGATATTCTTTAGTCTGAACGCCTTCTATAGTACGCTTTGGCATTACAGCAGCGAAGATCATAACTATTATTCCCGCCAAAATGAAGCCGAAGAAGACAAGTGTATACGGCATAAATATGAATGAAGCAATCATACCCACTATAAGCAGCGCAGTTCCAACACCAACAGATCCGCTACGTGCTTTTTCAGGATTATGCGCAAAATAGCCTTTAGTTACTACAGACTCGTTGACAGACTTGGTAATGGCGCTTACATCGCTATACATTTTATTCTTCATTTCGCTCAGGTTAACCCGGGCCCCCACCGTAACCGAACCACTAATAAGCATGTCGACAACTTTAGCGAGCTCAGGATAAAGACCGGTAGTGTCTTTAACAACCTCAATTTCATATTCTGTTTTTGAACCTATGAGCTTATCTTTTTTTGTTTCGTATAGTTTAAGGTAGCCTGCAACACATAAATCTAAAATTGAGGCTGAAATACTCTGAGTGCTCATTTTTTCGTTTAGAACAACTTCCGCGACCATAGGATTCATACCTTTTGGCACATCGTACTGCGGAACAATCACTCCGCGACCTTTTGGATCTTTACCGGTTTTCGACCACTTACGGTACATAACTAAAAGCGCTATAAGACCCGGGAGAAATAGTACTGTTAAGCCGCCTACCACCCACAGAATCATAGTCAGCGGATCCATTTGATATTTTTCAAAGACTCCTTTGTTAAAACCCATAACTAGGCTCAGATTTTCACCAGGGTTAAAAGCTTTTGTTGAGGCTATTGTGATTACTGTTTGATCGCCTTCCTTTGCTGAAGATACCGAACAGTCTGTTGCGTTTTGACCATAAGAACCCGTGAAACAAATTGGCTGTTTAGAAATCGCCTCAGCCAGATCTGGAGCAAGGTGAATACGTGCCGTTACTGAACCAAAAGGCTGCCGCCATTGATCACCGTTTACATCCCAGTACCATTCATCTTGCTGATCATAAAAGGTTATGACATCACGCATAGTATAGGTGATGGTGTAAACTTGCCGACCACGTACATAGCTATCAGCATCTCCTATGCGCAGAACCAGGTTGTCGTTAGATTCGTATGTTGTGTAATTTCGATCAATAGCATATTCGTTTTGTACGCTTTCAATTTTAAGGTCTAGATTATTCTTTTTGTATTTAGTCGGAATTGCTCGTTCAATTCCACGGTTTTGATCATATTCTGGGAAAACGGCAACAAATTTTTCAACGACCTTAAGTTGCGCCACATTTTCACTGTCTAAACTTAGGTAATAATCGGCTTCAAGTGATTCAAACTTAAAATCTTGAACATTTTGAGCCTGGGCTACCTGTGTTCCGCCAATAAATAAACCAATAAGAACAAGAAGTGAGAGTATTTTTTTAATCATATGCGTTTAGTATATCTGAATCTTTCTAAGGTTGGTAGTTTATGAATAGTTATTAGTAGTCAACTCCGCGTCGTCATCCCAAACTTGATTTGGGATCCAGTCATTGTTCAAGCGAAGCTTGGTAACTTCCTCCCAACCATCCAAAAAACCGATGAACCAGCGGCTCAAAAAGCTGAGTCAAGCCAGTTCCTTCATCTTGGATCCGTAACTAGGAATATTATCCAAGATCGCTCGCGTTGAACTGGCGCTGCTTTTTGGGTTGATGGTTCTTTCGTGTTCTTTTGGTCTGGTTGGCAGTTTTTGTTATCTTTTTGCTGACAAAAAGTAATAAGAGGTTGTATGCGCTACGCGCATTGAATGATTACTGGATCCCCGATCGAGTCGGGGATGACAAGTCAGTGGAGTTCGTTGATCCCAGCCTTAGCTGGGATGACTACCCATTTACTGCTGGTAAATATTTCGGCGTGTAAAGAAATACCAACCGATTATGGCCAGTAGAACTGAGCCTAGAAGAAGCGGGATCATATTTTTTGCGGCAATACCGTTTTCTAAAACACGGGTCGTCATGAAGTATCTATACGGAGAGATGTAGTTGAGCTTTTCAAGCACATCCGCAATTGGCGCAAGACTTGTCACCATATATCCAGCAAAGGCGTATATGCCAGCAATTGATCCAGCCAAGGCACGGCTCCCCGTTGCCGCACCTATTGCATAAGCCAGTATGCTTAAGAAGAGCGCTAGAAGTAATTGCATAAAACTAGCCTGCAAAACGGCAACCGTACTGATTGATTCACCAAGTACTGCCGCGCCAAGCAAAATACCCGCGGCCATCAATATACTTATAAGAGTGAGTACCGATACGCAGGCAGCTAGCTTGTGCCAATATATACGGCTACGACTAACCGGCTGAGCCAATAATGTTTGTAGTGTGCCCTGATTTTCTTCGCCAGAAAGCGTGGCGACGCAAAGAATAATTCCGTAAATAATTGTTAGAAACATCATCTGCGCCAGTACTTGAAGTTCTACGAAACCAGCTATCTTTTGATAGTCAGCCGCTTCGCCAACAATAGATTTAAGTGATTCTGGCACATCTTTGAGCTGTGCGCCAAATGAATCTCTCATAACCGGGAACAGCAGCATCACCAAAAGCGTTGTTAAGAACATAGCCAATCCCCACCAGACAATACCCCACCTTTTTTCGTACAGTGTTTTAGAAAATATAGAATTAAGCATTATGTTCTCCGTAGTACTGCATAAATATTGTTTCTAGGTCTGCATCTTCAATACTAATATCGGCAACTGAAAGTTTGGCCAATTCTTTCAGCAACATACCGGCATCCCCACCAAATACTCCGCGTACTACCAAGTCTTGCTGAGTCACACCAGAAAGTCCCGTTAATGTAGCGGCTTTAGTGGCATCTTGTTTTGTTTTGGTAATTATACGAACACGCTTTGGCGCACCGCGGACGATTTCTTTTAGTGGTTTGTTGGCAATAAGTTTACCTTCACGAATAAAGGCTACGCGGTCGCAAAGTTCCTGAACTTCGCTTAAAACATGTGAAGAAATGAAGGCAGTTTTACCAGCTTTTTTATGTTCCTGAATAATCTCGTTAAATTCGGCTTGAACTAGTGGGTCTAAACCGCTTGTTGGTTCATCTAGAATCAGCAGTTCCGGCTTGTGAGCCAGTGCTGAAATTAAGGCAACTTTCTGCTTGTTACCGCGGGATAATGTTTTAATTTTTCGAGTAAGATCACACCCTAGGCGGGTAGCAAGCTCTTTAATATACGCTTCTTCGTACGTGCCACGCATTCGACCAAAGTATTCTAGCTGCTGCGCACCGGTCAAATTTTTGTCTAGCGACATATCACCTGCTAAGTAGCCGATTCTTCGTCGAGACTCTATGCCGTATAACTGGTTATCTAACCCGAAGAGTTCAATATTGCCACTTGTTGGTTTGGTTAAATTCACCAACATATTAATAGTTGTTGTCTTGCCAGCACCATTAGGACCCAAGAATCCAAAAATTTCACCAGCTTGCAAAGTAAGCGAAATGTCTTCAATACCAACAAAGCTACCATAGTGCTTGGTGACGTTCTTTAAAACAACCGGCGGTGCTTTCTTGTTCATATGTTAATTGTATCAGATTCTACAACTGTAGAAATGACCTCAGCGCGGTGCTATACTAAAAGTAACGGAGGCTTCAGATGAACCATAAAGAACGCATACGAGATGAGCTGAAAAAAGCCGGTTTTACAGGCTATGGATTGCTAAAGACTGAAAGCCGAAACTTGCCAGATATTATTCACCCAAGTGAGCACATTATGGCAGCGGTATACGGCACAAGTGATACTGGTTCAGCTATGTTAATTGCAACCGACATGCGTGTTTTATTTTACGACAAGAAACCATTTCATCGCATGCTAGATGAAATTAGTTACGAAATTATAGGTGGTGTCAGCTACGACAAGCAAGCCGGCCTAAGCCACATTGTTCTTAAAACGCGTGGTGGCGATTACGCCATCCGCCGGGCCAACCCATTTCTTGCGGAAAAATTTGTAGACTACATAGAACAGGCCCGAATTGATCTCCCCAGTAAAACCAAGCCCAAGACTCCGCGTGCAGAAGATAAAGCTGAAAAGCAAACACTAACTGATTTAGAAAAACCACTGTTTTCTGAAGTTTCCCTCAAGTTTTTGCAAGCAAAAGATATAGGCGTGTTAGCAACTGTTGACAGAACCAACAAACCGCATGCAGCAACCATTTATTATACTGCCGATCAGTATGGTGTTATCCGCTTCTTAACAAAATCTGGCACTCAAAAGGCCCGTGATATTGTTAACCACCACAACGTAGCGTTTTCTGCATACGACGAAGCAAATCTACAAACTATTCAACTGCAAGCCTATGCAGAAATAGAATCAGACGAAACCATGCGCCAATACACCTACTCAACCATCAGCCGAGAACGACGCTATAATAGCAAAACCCGCAAACCACCAGTCACCGAATTAAGCGAAGGTTCTTTCACTGTTATCCGACTAACGCCGACTTCTGTGAAGTACACCGACTTCAGTAAATAGTATTAATCTTTTTTGAGACGTTTGCGCTTATTGGGGTCGAGTTCGCGCTTGCGAAGGCGTAGGTTTTTTGGAGTTACTTCTAGTAGCTCGTCGTTTTCAATAAAATCGAGACATTGTTCAAGACTTAAGATCACATGCGGGGTTAAGTGCACAATACCATCTGAACTAGAGCTTCGAATATTTGTAAGGTGCTTTTCTTTAACAATGTTGATCTCAAGATCATCACCGCGATTATTGAGGCCAATAATCTGCCCAGCGTAAACTTTTTCGCCAGGACCAACGTAGCAGGTGCCACGTTCCTGTGCGTTTTCAAGTGAGTACGGTGTTGAGGTTCCTTGTTCGAATGAGATCAATACACCGTTTCTAAGTTGTTGCAGTTTTGGACCAAGTGGCTGGTAACCAATAGTCAGACTATTCATAATGACCGTACCTTTGGTGTTGGTAATTAATACGTTTCTGAGACCAAGTAATGCACGGGTTGGAAGTTCGTAAATCAGTTTTGTAGCACCTTGAGAAGTAGTGAATTGTTCTTTTAGCGATGCCCTGCGAGCTCCAAGTTCCATTTGCACGGCACCAGCGTGTTCAGCTGGAACTTCAATAATAAGTTCTTCAAGCGGTTCCATAACTTGACCGTTTTCTTCTTTGGTCACAACCTGAGGACGTCCAACTTCAAATTCGTAGCCTTCACGGCGCATAGTTTCAATTAAAACTGAAAGATGTAACTCACCGCGACCAGCTACTAAGAAGCCGATGCCTTGATCTTCTACACGAAGGCCAATATTAACTTCTAGTTCACGCTGCAAACGATCACCAATTTGACGTGATGTATTAAAGTCGCCTTCAGTACCCTTGAACGGGCTTGTATTTGGGCCCAGATAAACCTGAAGGGTTGGTGCTTCAACTTCTAGTACCGGCAAAGCCTCTGGATTTTCAGCATCGGCAACAGTTTCACCAATTTGAACATCTTTAAGCCCAGTAATCTGTACAATATCACCTGCGATACCAAGTGGAACTTCGAATTTTGCCACACCACGACTCATGAATATAAGTTCAGCCTTAGTTTTTACTACAGATCCATCCTTCTTACAAACCGCAATTGCATCGCCGGCTTTAACGTTTCCGCGGTTTATACGGCCAATGGCGTACTTGCCTTTAAAGTTATCGTGAGCCAAGGCTGTGACAAGCATCTGGAATGGCTTGTCTTGTTCAACGGTTGGAGCAGGAACTTCATTAATAATGGCATCAAAGATTACTTCTAGATCACCTTCTTTTGTTGGATCGGCTGGAACTTCCTTCCAGGCTTTTCCTTCACGCCCAATAGCGTAATAAACTGGGTAATGAAGCTGATCTTCATGAACTGCGAGTTCTAAGAACAAATCTGCCAGCTCGTCTTCAACCTCACCCAAGCGATTTCCCGGCTTGTCGATTTTGTTAATCACCACAATTGGCTTCAAACCACCAGCTAGTGCTTTTGTTAGCACGAACTTTGTTTGAGGCATTGGGCCTTCTTGGGCATCAACAATTAGCACACAACCATCTGCCATATTTAGCGTTCGTTCGACTTCACCAGAAAAATCGGCGTGTCCAGGGGTATCAATAATGTTAATTCGGTAGTCGTTGTGTTGAACTGCTGTGATTTTAGCAGTAATTGTAATACCGCGCTCACGCTCTTGGTCGCCTGAATCCATAATAAGATCTTGGGTCATTTCAGCCTGATTATCACGAAAAGTCTGTGACTGCTTTAAAAGCCAGTCAACTAGAGTTGTTTTACCGTGATCTACGTGCGCTATAATAGCGATGTTTCGAATTTTACTTGGATCTTGCTGCATATTTTTTAGCCTTTTACAAAATAAAAGCGCCCCTTACTGTTCTAACAGGCGCATATGATATACGTTAACCACTATTATAGCATAAGTTAGCAAATTTTTACAGAGAAAAACGTATCGGCTTGAATAACAGAGATGCGAGTTTAAAGATACCGACTAGCGTATAATACCGTTATGGAGCAGCCACTGGCCGAGCGAATGAGGCCAAAAACACTGGAAGAGTTTATTGGACAGAGCCATCTTACAAAAGATGGTGAAATTATTCGTGAAATCATTAAGAAAAAACAACCTACTAGCCTAATATTTTGGGGACCACCCGGTTCTGGCAAAACGACCCTGGCGCGCATAATTGCCAGTGAACTTGAAACAGATTTTGTAGAACTTTCTGCTGTTACCGCCAAAAAAGCAGATATCACTAAAGTGATTGAACGTGCCAGGGTTAATTGGAATCTTGACAAACGTACACTGCTCTTCATAGATGAAATTCACCGCTTCTCAAAATCTCAGCAAGATACGTTTTTACCACATGTTGAATCCGGGCTTATCACACTTATTGGAGCCACCACTGAAAACCCCAGTTTTGAAGTTATTACTCCACTACTTTCGCGTTCACGAGTGATCGTACTGCAACCTCATAGCAAAGAAGATATGATCAGCATAGTTAAGCGAGCGCTGAAACTCGAAAAAGCCACTAAAAGAATTGCGCCCAAAGCAATTGACCTATTGGCAGAAATTAGCGGCGGCGACGCCCGAGTCGCACTTTCGAATCTTGAATTAGCACTTAAGCTAAATGAAAAAGTAACCCCAGAAACCGTGAAGACTGCAGCGCAAAAACGCTTACCCGGTTACGACAAAGGCGGAGAGTATCATTACAACCTGGTTTCAGCTTTTATAAAAAGTATGCGCGGTAGTGATGTTAATGCCACGCTATATTATTTAGCGCGGATGATTAATGCTGGTGAAGATCCAAAATTCATTGCAAGAAGAATGGTTATTTTTGCATCTGAAGATATTGGGTTAGCTGGTAATGGTGCGCTCAGTCTGGCCGTAGCCACCTTTCAGTCTATTGAACGTATCGGCTTGCCGGAAGGTCAATATAGTTTGTTCCACTGTGCAGTTGCGCTGGCAAAAAGTAAGAAATCACGTCAGGTTGCCGATGCCATGTATGGTGCCATGGCAGCTGCAAAAGAATTCCCGGACTCTACAGTGCCACTTCATTTACGCAATGCCCCGACCAAACTCATGAAGGATCTAGGCTACCAGCAAGGAACTAAATGGGAGGCCAATTTTAAACATCCAGAAGGATTCCTGCCGGAAGAACTGCGCAAACTGAAACTGTGGAATTAACTCGACTCGAATAAGACAGACTAAGCTTGAAACTCCACCGAAACAGGACCTTCTTCAAGATGGCGATTGCTGTAAGTACTAAGATTCGCACAGCTGGGCGTTATTTTGTAAACAAGATAGTAACCAGCCTGAATTTTTGGCAGTGGTGGCAACCAATCACCACTTTTATGATTTACAGTACCAAGGGCTGAAAGAGCCTGTTCGTGTTCTTCTGGTGTGGCAAGTCGACTAGCTTCTCCGCGAAGTTTCAGCGTGGTTTGTGAAGCCTCATCAGCAACCGCAACACTTACATAAGGAGTTTCAAGAATATTTTTGTTTTTGTCGGTTTCGCTTTTTGTCAGAAAATAGAGATTCAAATATGCATCTACCCCAACATATACCGCTGCGCCATAGGGCTGATTATTCGCATCCACAGTGCCAACAACAACCAAAGGATGTTTTTGTATAAACGAGATTATTTTTTCCTTAGCCTGCTGATTCATAAACCGCTCCATAATTACACCTACCAGTATACGCCACTGATGACAAATACAACTCACTTTAGTATAATCAATCTGTTCTGTCACACTTTTTTGGAACTGCCAAAACGGCATTAGCCAAAACAGAAATATCATTGGGGATTAGCCAAGCGGTAAGGCATCGGGTTCTGGTCCCGTGATCGGGGGTTCGAATCCCTCATCCCCAGCCATTTATGACTTTCAATTTTTGATCTGTAAAAAGTTTGGTTATTTACACTATATTTCAACATATATTCATCCTGTCAATTTCTAATCTGTTAACATAGTTCGAATCCCTTTCGCCTCTTACATCCACTTTTGATGATATAATATGTCCATGAAACAAGAACTTACTCAGTTGACTGACACTAAATACCAAAAATTTATAGATCATGTAAACTCGTTCAAGCAAACAAGATATTACATAATCAAGTTTGTTTCTATTGCTGATCTTCGCTCTCAAAATAAGACGAATGATGAGATTGCGAATATAGTAGCGGAATACTCTGATGATCAGGAATGGCCAAGTACAGATAGTGTCGCTCAGGGTTTTTCTGTGCCCCCGTCACCTATTAGTGAAGAAGAGGTGAGCAAAATCGTAACTCGTGATCTTGCTGGAGGAAGTCATTACGGACATATCGACTATGCTATCCAGCCAGAAGAAGCGGAGAATATTTGGCAAGAATTCAAGAGTCTCTTTACTGGAGACAAGACATTCTATTCTGTAGCTCTTGGAGATCCAGCATATACTTTTTATGGTGGTGCACTGATAGTTGGTAAAGATACGGCTGGTGTCTTGAACATTGTTCAAGATGACTGACGTGTCATTAACTGTAATTTTAGGATAATTTTGTCTCACGACCTAAGCCTTCATCGTTTTCATCAAGTAAGTGTCGAATCTCGAATACATCAACGAGTGGGTCATCTTCCTGTATGGAAAAAGTTATATTAAGGAACCCGAGCCCCAGCCAATTTTAACTATTGTCTTTTACAGTTTGGAAAAGTTTGGTTATTTCACCTATATCACAACTATTTCAGATTTATACAAACTAACAGATCAGAAAAAGTTCGAATCCCTTTAGCCCTATAACTATCCGTGCACGGATAGTTGCAGTTAAGGAGCTTGTTCTACGCGAATGCCTCATTTAGTTTTAGGTCAAATTACTATAGAATTAACCTAAAGGATAAGTATTAAACGTAATGTCAGAACCAATAATTAGTATTCAAAATGTATCGAAAGTCTTTCAGTATTCCAAACGACAGGGACTGAAAGGTTTTTTGCACCCAGAAATACAAAAGGTGACCGCCGTAAACAATGTGTCACTACAAATTGAGCGCGGTGAATCTGTAGCATTTATCGGCCCAAATGGTGCTGGGAAGTCTACTACTATTAAAATGCTCTGCGGAATTCTGCAGCCCTCCAAGGGAGATATTAGCGTACTAGGGTTTAACCCGCTCAAACAACGACGCCAACTAGCATACCAGATAGGAACAGTCTTTGGACAACGTTCTCAGTTAATCTTTAATCTTCCCTTGATTGATAGTCTTAAACTATCCGCTGATATGTATGGCCTTGAGCGATCAACTATTGCCCCACGCATCAAAGAAGTAACCGAGCAGTTTAATCTTAGTGAATTCGTGAATCAACCAGTTCGCAAACTGTCGCTTGGCCAGCGTATGCGTGCCGAGATTGCTAACTCCTTACTGCACGAGCCTGAGATTATATTCTTAGATGAACCAACAATCGGTTTGGACGTTGTAGCTAAACGCTCTTTGCGAGAAGTTATTCGACAGACCAACAAAGAGAAAGGTACGACTATCTTCCTCACGAGCCACGATGTAGGTGATATTGAAGAAGTTAGTGATCGCACGATAATCGTTAATCACGGTCAGATAATGCTCGACACACCGACCGATCAACTCAAGCAAGATTACCTAGAGAACAAGACTGTTAGAGTAGTTCTCAAGAAACCATTGGAAGAAATGCCCACTATCATGGGAACTACTGCTCAGTCAGAAGAAGATGGCGTAATTGTCTTCTCAGTAGACACCTCTAAGCACAAGCTCAAAAACTTTCTACCGGCAATGCTAGAAACTGTAGAAGTAGCCGATATGACTATTGAAGATACTCCGCTGGAAGACATTATTCACGAACTGTACGTACGGCAGGAACAATGAGCTGGAGACCTTACTGGCGAGTACTTATCACCTCTGCACGGGAGGATAGTGCCAATCCGCGCCAAATCATAGCTGGCCTGGGCGTAACATTGTTTCGTGTTTTTCTTTTGTCTGCGATCTACACCGTGGCTTATCACTATGGCAAAGCAGGGCTCAGTTATCAAAACGCTATCTGGAGTTTAGCGGTCTACTTCGCCTTTATAATTAACCTTGGAATTCGAGATCTATTTAAGGCGGTAGAGCAGGACGTGCAGAGCGGTGAAGTTGAGCTGCAGCTAATCAAACCTCTTAACTGGAGGCTCGTTAAGATATGCCAAACCATTGGGAAGAACTGTATCGATTTTGCATTACAACTAGCCATTCTGCCATTCTTCTTAGTACTTCTGGTAGGGAGACCCAACGTATCTTTCTGGTCACCAGTATTCTTACTACAATTTTTCTTACTAATAATCTTTGCTGTCGTCAGCGCCAGCTGTTTATTCATGAGTATCGGACTAGCCGCCTTCTGGTTAAACGATGCTAAATCAGTCTTCCGCTTATTTGATAAGACCGTACTAGTGTTGGGCGGTGGCTTTGTACCGATTGCACTTCTGCCTCATGTGGTTCAAACAGTTGTGCGCTTCTCACCTTTTGGAGTCTATGCTGCACCAACACAACTATTTAATCCAGCGGTTAGCGTAGTTCTGACTTCCTACGTTCTTTCTGCTATTGCCTGGACAGGCGTGCTTATTTTGGTGAGTAACTATATCTGGAAACGTGCTCAATCGAGAATCGAGGTAAACGGTGGCTAGAAATAATGAAATCTCTTGGAGGCGAGACCTGCATGTTTATTGGCATAGTTTACGCTTGCAAATAAGAAGCGCCATGAGTTTACGGGGCGCTTTTGCTGTCCAGATCTTCGGGATGGTTCTTAATAATACGGCACTAATAGCTGCCTGGCTCTTTTTGTTCCATAAGTTCGGCACCATTAATGGCTGGCATGCCCATGAGCTCATTGGGGTGATCGGTATTAACATGCTCATCTTTGGTGTCATGATGGTTTTTAGTAGTGGTTTAATGGATTTACCTCGCTACGTTGATAGAGGATCACTAGACAGCATGCTCACTAAACCTGCACCATTGCTTTTACAGCTTGCTGGGAGCAATCTTGACCCAACAACATTTGGCGATGTGCTTCTGGGCTTGGGGATTACATTATGGTACATGTCTAGCGCTCATGTAACCTTCGTTAAGCTTACATTGTTCTTGCTGACACTCATTGTCGCCTTGGTATTATTTTGGTGTTTTGCGTTACTGCTACCCAATTCGCTAGCGTTTTACATATTTGATAGCGAGCGTATTGGCCGATATGCTGGTGGTCTATTTCTTGAGAGCGGCATGTACCCAACTGGAGTTCTAACGGGAGCACTTAGAATGTTCCTCTTGACGTTTGTCCCGGGGTTATTTATAGGCGCTGTACCACTTGAGGTCTTGTACCGCTTTGGCTGGAAGGCCGCTTTATTAGGAATTGGGGTTGCTACTTTTTGGTTAATATTCTGTCTCAGATTCTTTAAACGTTCAGTTAAACGATACGAGAGTAGCAACCTTGTTGGTGCCCGCTAATTACTAAAAAGACTGACCTAGTCTCGAAAACCGAATCATCTGTTTTGTAAGCGCTTCGGACTCCACCCTCCGCATAATCTCACGGCTTTTGCGCTGAGAGAGGATATTTAGACTACCTTCCCATAATATGTGATTATCTAGCACAGCGATTTTCCGGTGACTATAGTCATTGAAGTACACAACTCTAGCGCCAATTTGCTTTAGCGCTTTTGTAGCCATATAAGCTTGGATGCGCAGCAATTCGTCATGATGTCCCGGGAAACGAGTGTTAATAGTTACTTTGACCCCTCGCTCGACCAACTTCTTTAAGATTGGCACTAGCATAGCTACCCGTCTCGTCGTCATATACGGGCTTTCGATGATGACTGACTTCTTGCACCGCTTCAAGTCATCCATGAAACTAGGATAGAATGAGCGTTCATCAAAGAGTTTTGACACAAGCAGCGCAGCATCTCTGGTGATATACTTATGAAGTAGCTGACGTATCACGACGAAACCTGAATGTTTTCATCAAGCAATTGACGAATCTCATCTACATCGACTGATGGGTCGTCTTCCTGGAGAGAAAAAGTTCTATTAAGGAACTCGAGCCCCAGCCA
>DAIUJM010000001.1:1353-53670 GCA_036848695.1 Candidatus Saccharimonadota bacterium | reverse complement strand
CGGTAGTATGCAAGAGCTCCGTCGCCATAATTCCGATTGTCCACCACAACAACTCCAGTAGCATCGGGAGTTTGCTCTCTACCTGGGTATGATAATACCATAAGCCCATTTGGTTTTAAATGTGATTTAAGTGCAAAAACTGTGGATAACTGCAGGTCGTTATAGGGTGGATCGCAAAATATTATGTCAAACTTTTTATCCACATTATTATGACCCCAACCAGAACAACTGGCTTTTATTGCTTTTACGTTATATGCGTTAAGCTTTTCAACGTTTGCTTTTAGCACCTGATAAGACCTGCCGTCACTTTCGGTGGCTATGGCCTCTGCCGCACCACGGCTTACAGCTTCAATAGCAAGCGAGCCACTACCGGCAAAAGCGTCCCAGACCACCTTATCTGTCAGATCGCCGAGGGAATTGAATAACGCACTTCTCATTCTTTCACCCATAGGATGTGTTCTATAACCACGTGGCGCCCTAATGATTCGACTACCGTATCGACCGGCAATTATCCTCACGAGTTCGCCTCGTCAACCGCTAGCGCCCAGGCTACGGTAATGCAATTAGCAATACGCGGGCCAAGCTCAATTCGAATTTCTCGACCGAGTTTTGCAGTCCAACCGTATCTTAAGAATCGTTCGTACATATTGAGTTCATAAATCGCTAACGCATGTTCGCGAATGTATTTTTCAAAGCCAACATTTCGGGCATGACGAATATCGGCATTAAGAGGGCATGCCTTGCGTGTTAAACGCATTGGCACAACCACTGTCGAAACTCCCCATTCAAAACTAGCATGTGACATCATAAGTCCTTTGGCACCCCACATCTTCCAGTTCTTACTTAGCGTTTGCCGTTTTGTGTCACCTTGAATAACAATTTTATTTCTAATGGAATTTCTTGTTTCCAAACCCTCACCACGCAGTTCAAGTAGCTTTTCTTCGTATGGGTAGTGATGCGGTGGCGTCAGGCCATCAACAATAGCATGAGCTAACCACGCGGCCTCAAATGCAGCTTTTTCTTCGTTCCCTACTCGAAGCTGTTCGGTCAAACCATCTAAATGTAGCCGGATAATACCAAGTAGCTTATGATCTTCGTCATCAGTTGGATCCCAGTAGTGCCAGGGCTCATCAACTCCTGGACTCTTACGCTTTATGCCATCAGGGCCATTATTGCCTTCAAAGTGAAGTATTAGCTTGCTGGCTGGAAAAGAACTATCAGGGCGTAATTGAGCTATGCACCGCCTGGCAACTCTATCAAACTTCTGATGAGCGCCAATGAGATTTCCAGATTTTCCGTGCAGGGTCGTTCCTGAATACATATTAGAGATTAGTATATAGTGATTCTTGAATAGTGGGTAGTAGCTACCAAATTGCACTAGTTCAAATATGTAAGGCTGAGACTATTTTGAACTCTTTTGGCGAGCACTGGGTATGCCTCGAGATCTTCCTTAGAATCTAAAAATGTCCTTGCTGATTGTTTGGCTTTTTTAATAAGAGTCAGGTCTGTAATGTTAGCTATACGAAGGTCTAACTTACCATGCTGACGGTTTCCGTAGATTGCTCCCGGACCACGGATTTCAAGATCCATTTCTGCCAATTTGAAACCATTCGTGGTTGTTTCCATTGCACGTAGTCGTTTTGAAGGCTTAGCTGAGGTTGATGGTATCAGATAACAATAACCCTGATGTTCACCACGACCAACCCTGCCGCGTAACTGATGAAGTTGAGCTAAGCCAAACTGATCCGCACCTTCAATTAACATTACAGATGCGTTAGGTATATCGATTCCAACTTCTATAACCGTGGTACTGACCAGTACATCGAGCTTACCATCGGCAAACTCTTGCATAACTTCTGCCTTTTCTTCGTCTTTCATTTTACCGTGCAAAGTACCGATTCGACGGTGTTTAAATGCCCCTTGCTTGAGGCGTTTAACTTCCGCGGTAACACTCTTTTGTTCGGAGCCTTCTGAATCATCTATGAGCGGGCAGACCACAAAAATTTGGCGTCCGGCTTTAATTTCTTCGTCAAGAATATCGTAAAGTTGCGGACGCGAGTTTGGTGACCAAATAGTAGTTTCAATCGGCAGTCTATTACTTGGTTTCTGATCGATAATTGAAATTTCAAGTTCGCCGTACACCGTAAGAGCAAGTGATCTTGGTATAGGTGTGGCAGTCATACTCAAGATATGCGGTATCTTTTTAGCTTTATCTACTAATTTCTGTCGTTGTTTAACGCCAAAACGATGCTGTTCGTCTACAACAATAAAGCCAAGCCTGTGGAATGTTACCGATTCTTGCAGCAAGGCGTGAGTACCAATTACAATATCAACCACACCGTCCGATAGCTGCTCTTTGAGTGTAGTCTTGGCCTTGCCTTTTACAGCTGAAGTCAAAAGTGCAATCCTGACACCTAGTGGTTCTAAAAGATTAGCGAGTGTTTGAGCATGCTGGCGAGCCAATAGCTCAGTTGGTGCCATAAAGGCCGTTTGAATGCCCTGCTTGGCCGCCATATAGGCCGCGAAGGCGGCAACAGCGGTTTTACCCGAACCAACATCACCTTCCAGCAAACGGTTCATGGGTACCTCTTTATTAACATCTTGTAGAATTTCCCACGCTGACTTCTTTTGTGCCGGAGTCAGTTCAAACGGTAAAGCTTTAGTAAATTGCTTGGCAATTTCTTCACTGAATTCAACGCGCAAGGCAATTTCGGCGTCATGCTGAGCTCGACTAATTTGTCCGGCCAAAATATAGGCAAAAACTTCTTCGAATCCAATACGCTCTTTTGCAGCTGCCAGCTTTTCTTGATTTTCTGGCCAATGTAATTGATAAGCAGCTTCTGCGTAACTCATAAACTGATACTGCTCACCCACCCAACTAGGCAAAGTCTCTGGAAGTTCTTGGAACATACTGGTAATTTCACTAAGAGCTTTTCGAATCACACGGGAATCGAGCCCCTTTGTTTGCGGGTAAATTGGAACTATACGAGCAGTGTTCTGAGTAAAGTCTTTCGCCTCTTCAACGGTAGGATTTTGCAGTATGTACCTATTGAAACTGAAATCATACAGACCGGAAAAATAATAGTCATTGCCCAGCTTAAAATACTTTTCACGGTACGGCTGATTAAACCAGATAACACGAATTGCCGAACTTTGATCACGAATTACCGCTTCCGTCAGATGCATACCTCTTCTGACTCGACGAGTTTTTATTGATTCAATCTGCGCCTTAACCGTCACAGCTCCCGGCTGAATATCTTTAATTGGAAGCACTTCAGAATAATCATCATATCTTCGAGGCCAAAAAGTTAACAGATCATAAATAGTCTCAACACCAAGTTTGGCCAATTTCTTAGCCGTCTCGCCACCCACACCCTTAATAGTCTCAACTGATGATTCTAAATTCACAATTACAATTATAGTCGATCGTTACATTTTATGTGGCTGTTTGTTAGTGTAGAATCTATAATTATGAATAATATTCCTGAGGGTTGGAGCAAAAAGAAAGATGCTTTATTTTTTGCCGTGAAATGCAAAGATTTTAAGCATGCTTTGGCACTTCTCAATTCTATAGGAGATATTGCCGAAAGGGTTCAACACCACCCAGACCTTGGCATCCGAAACTATAACGAGGTGTTCGTTTCAACAACCACTCATGATTCTGATGGTCTTACGCAAAAAGATTACGAACTTGCTCAAGAAATCACCGATCTCATTAATTTCCAAGACAAGAAACGCCACATCGAACAAAACGGCCGTTAAACAACTCTTTGTTCATTATGGCTAGATTCACTATAATAGACTTACTATGTCACAAAAAAATGAATTGCCGACAACTCTAGTCCTAGAAGTTTTATCTGGTACTATGCAGGACCGGTACGCTGAATGTGGCACCCTACAGGTTCATCCCAATTATGTAAATGCGAGAGATCTAGCAGTTTATGGCACCCCAAAACAAACTAGAGTTGCCGTGCAAGCAGCATTTTTATTACGTTGGGCGGGTGTTAATGGAAGAACGCCTGAAAGCTTTGATGAAAATGATGTCGTACCTGAACTTGTTAATATCAAAGGATCAGAAGTGCATTATGGGGAACTGGAACTAGATAGTACTTTTGCAATGCTCAGTACCATGAAATTTATTGAATCTGATAGGGATCGAATTGTTCCATCAAATCGAATTCGTAAAGTGTTCACCCAATACCCTATCCAAACTTTTGCTGTTCTTCCATCGACAGGATTTTTTGCGGGTAGTTTGAGGGACGGAATTAGAGCACATCGACTGTACAATCGAACTTTGTATGGCAACGACGCAAGTATCCCCTTGGGAAAAACCACTAGTACACCAGCTATTGATGCACGTAGAAAAGAATTACGAATAGTCAAAGATCAGGCGAAATAGTAATTCTACACTGCAAGAATGAAAGTGTTTTTGCCTTTTTTGATGAGGCTTGGTTTTTTGAGCGGTTGATCTTCGGTGATCTTTTGAGTGTTAAGTGAAATTGCGTTACCTTCAATTAAACGGCGTGCTTCACCGTTGCTTTCAGCAACATCTGTACCAACGAGAGCATTTATAACTGTTTCTGCATTGGTAGTTGGTATTTCTGCTGCAAGCATCTGCAGATCATCACCTAGCAGTTCTTCTATTGCAGTATCACCGAACAGTGCATATGTGACGTTTTGCGCGCTTTGCGCTTTTTCTTCACCGTGTACCAATTTTGTTACTTCGTAGGCAAGATACTTCTGAGCGACGCGCTCGTTTGGATTTTGTTTGAATTCTGCCATCAAGGAATCGAATTCTTCAGGCTGAATCAACGTGTAAATTTTAAGATATTCGGCAACGCCTTCGTCATCTGCATTCAACCAGAACTGATAAAACTTATATGGACTTGTGCGGCTATCACTAAGCCAAATAGTGCCATCTTCCGATTTGCCAAATTTCCTGCCAGTAGACTTATTAATTACCAGAGGAAGTGTCCACACGTGTGCTTCACCACCCTCAAGTTTACGAATAAGTGGAATACCAGAGATCATATTGCCCCACTGGTCTGAGCCGCCCAGCTGTAAGGTCACACCTTTTTCTCTATAAAGATGTAGGAAATCGTATCCCTGGATCAATGAGTAGCTAAACTCTGCGTAACTTATACCAATTGAATTCTCGCCAATACGACTTTGTACAAACTCTCGATCCAATAGCTGAGTCATTGAAAATTGTTTACCAATATCACGCAAAAATTCAAGATAACCCATATCTTTGAACCAATCGTAGTTGTCAACGAGTTCGAAATCTATTCCATCGAAGATTGTTTTATACTGTTCGGCAATTGCTTTTTTGTATTTATTGATATCCTCGATTGATTTTAGCTGTCGTTCTTCGTTATCTTTAGGGTCACCTATCATTCCGGTTGCACCCCCTACTAACATAACCGGCGTGTAGCCGTGCTGAATAAATACGCGAGCCATCATAGCACCAGCTAAGTTGCCAATCTGCAAAGAATCAGAGCTAGGGTCGCATCCCCAGTAGAATGTTCTCTTTTCGTTATCTAGATCAGTGATATTTTTAAATGTGGTCTGGTTTACAAACCCGCGCCAGGTTAGTTCTTCTGAAAGTGTCATTTTTGTCATAATGCATAAATTATAGCAGTAACTTTTGCTAACTCATACCTCATGACTCAAAGCTCAATCCCTGCTATACTAGGTAGCATAAGCATGAGGTACAATTGAAGGGTATGAAGAAAGATTCAAACAAGGGTTCTATTAGAAAACCTGCGCATCGAAAAGGCGCTCATTCCGTATACAGTAATCTTACTAACCAAAAGCGCACCAAGGCTGATGCAAAATCACGCAAAAAGGCAGAATTTTTAGCTACCCTTCCGAAATCACGTGTCAAACGGATAGCTTACCGTTTGCATCCTCGTCGCTTCTTCAAGTACTGGTTCAGCAAGCAAGGTTTTATTATGATGCTGAAACTTGCCGGGCTTGGCTTAGCAGTAGGTATTATTTTGATTTTAACCATTTTCGCTGTTTTCAGAAAAGACCTTGCGCTTGGACCAGATGAACTTACTAAGCGAGTTCAGAGTAGGACTACTAAATTTTACGACAGAACTGGTCAAGTGCTTCTATATGAACTATATAAAGACCAGCAGTTGACCTTTGTTAAGCCAGATCAAATTAGTAACAACATGAAGTATGCAACTGTTGCAATAGAAGACAAAGACTTCTACAAACATGGCGGATTTGATATTCGTGGAATCATAAGATCAGTAGTAAACAACGCAAGCGGTGGTGGTAAACAAGGTGCTTCCACTATTACCCAGCAACTAGCGCGTAACGTAATTTTGGAAGATAACACCCGTTCAGGTATTGCCGGATACACTCGTAAACTAAAAGAGATTATTCTTTCAATAGAGCTTGAACGAACCTATTCTAAAGATGAAATCTTGAATTTCTACCTTAACTCAATTGGTTACGGAGGTACAGCTTATGGTGTTGAATCCGCTTCTAAGCGCTACTTCGATAAATCGGCTAAAGATCTAAGCATAGAAGAGGCGGCCTATATTGCTTCTATTCCTCAATACCCTAGCCTTTACGATCGCAACAGCCCTAGTTTCGATACTGAAAGAACAGTAGCGCGACAGAAAACGGTAATTGATTACATGCGAGACCAGGGCTACATTAAAAGCGAGGAAGCCAAAACTGCTAAAGCGGTTGATATATTAACGGTAATCAAACCGCTCACTAACGATCCGACCACTAAGAGAGCTCCTCACTTTGTAGATGAAATCGGAAAACAGCTAGAAGGACAATACGGAGCTGACAATGTTCGTAAAGGTGGCTGGCGAATAGTCACAACACTGGATTGGGACATGCAACAACTTGCCGAAGAAACTGTAAAAAAGAATATGAATGCTGTTGAAAGACAACGTGGTGATAATGCCGCATTAGTTGCTATTGATGTCACAACTAACCAAGTGTTGAGCTTGGTTGGCTCGCGAGACTATAACCACCCAGGCTACGGTTCATACAACGCAGCTACGGCCAATCTGCAACCAGGTTCAAGTCTTAAACCGATTGTCTACAGCAAACTCTTTGAAGGCAATCAATACGGTCCTGGAAGCACTCTTTCAGACGAGAAAAAGTGTTGGGGAGGTTGGTGTCCGAATAACTTCGACAAACGATTCAGAGGCAGTATTTCAATTCGCCAAGCACTGGCTGAATCACGTAACATACCTGCTATTAAAGCAGCCGAAGCTAGCGGCATGAACTCAGTAATCGATCTTGCTAAAAGCATGGGTGAAACAAACATTGGTTGCGGGGAATCATGCGAAGCGCTAGGACTTTCTATCGGTAGCGGTAGCGTCAGACTAGACCAACATACAGCCGCCTATGCAACGTTAGCCCGTGGTGGTACTGCAAAACCACAAACATACATATTAAAGATTGAAAAATCTAATGGTGAAATTGTTCAGCAATGGAAGGATTCACCTGGTGTCAAAACACTTGGAGACAAAGGACCTGAAATAAGCTACCTTATCAGCGATATTCTGGCAGATGACCGCGCGCGAAGGGTGACTTTTGGCAATCCAGTTGGATTTAATCCTAAAGGTGTAAAGGCTGCAGTAAAAACAGGTACAACTGATAGCGCTAAAGATGGTTGGATGATGGGTTACACACCTAAACTTGCAGTTGGAATCTGGGTAGGGCGTTCTGACGGTACGGTAATGAATAGCACCACCCACACACAGACTGGACCAATGTTTGGTGAATTTATGTCCCGGGCACACTTAGAAATTATGACTCGTCCGCAGTACGGCTACAAATCTAATGATTGGTTCACGAAACCAGCTGGCATACAAAATATCAAAGTTTCTGGCAGACAAGACCTCTTCCAGTCTTGGTTCAAGAAGCCAAAAGAAACCAACAAAGACTTTGTAATGGATAAGGTTTCAAGACGTGTTGCTACCGAATGTACACCAGAAGGCGCCAGAGAAACTATTCAAGTCATGAGCTCAATCGACCCCGTCACCAATAAAGAAACCGTGGGCACACCGCCAGAAGGCTGGGATATTCAAAATCCTGATAACGTTCACCAATGTGGTGTAGTTGCAGCGAGCGACTTTAGTATTGCAACAGCCGGTGAACCTTCTAAAACTCGTACAATTACCACCAGTTTTGTAGGTGGCCCAAACCCTATACAGACGGTTGAGTTTATAGTTAACGGCCAGGTTATTAGTGCTCAGCCAGGTGCCGGCGGGCTATACAGCACGTCATATGCTTTCCCCGATGTTGGCTCATACAGCATTCAGATACGCGTTACTGACAGTTTGTACTACCAAGCAACTTCTTCTGGTAAAACAGTACTAATTGGCTCCTAAGCTATTTTTCAGGAGAATCGTTGATAGCTGCTATTAACTTATCTTCTGCCGTTCTCGGCCTTCGATTCCCCGCTCTGTTTGATGCCACACTGCGAGGCTGATTTGGTATTCTATTCTTCCGCACAGGACTTAGCGCGGCCTCGTTTGTTCTGGGTTTATGCTCGAGCATTTTAGCGAACATCATGCGACCTGCGGTTGTTTGTAAATTGCGTGTAAATTCAACCTTAAGGTTCTTGCCCTGATGCGAAGCGGCCTTTTCAACAACAACCAAAGTTCCATCTTCTAAGTAGCCTATCCCCTGTGTTTTTTCTTGGCCTTTTCCGACAATTTTGATTTCGGCTTGTTCACCGGGGATGTTAGAGGCGCGTAAATTTTGAGCGAGTTCATTAATATTTAGCACTCGAACACCTTCAATTTCTGCCACTTTTAGCAAATTATAGTCTGTGGTGAATAGTAGTGCCCCACGTTTTACGGCTAACTTAACAAGTTTTTCATCTACACCAGTTTCAGATTTAATATCTTCGCCAGAAATAACAACGTCGGTATAGCGGCTATTTTGTAGATCTTGCACAACTTGTAAGCCAAATCGAGCTCGCTCTCGTTTTAAATGATCTGCCTTATCTGCAAGAAGCTGCATTTCAGCAATCACGAATCGTGGGATAATCAACTGCTCAGGTACGAACCCGGATTTAACAACTTCTACTATACGTCCATCCATTATGGCACTCGTATCTAGAAGTACCGATTTTTGTCTTCGTATACTTTTTGGCAATATTCGCCACAGTGCATAACTGTTCACCAGCAAACTAGCGCTGGCGATTAATAATAAAATGTAATTCATGTATTTTCCTATGTTTTTAAATATGTATTGAGCGCTTCACGCAGGTTGGCGACTGGATGAAGCTGAGAAGATTTTTTGTCGGTTTTAGGACCGATACAAATATTGAAACCGAGTTGTTTTGCTTCTTTAAGCCTTTTTTCAATGTTTGGAACGTGGCGAACTTCGCCAGAAAGCCCTACTTCGCCGAAAACAACAGCATCTTGGCTGAGTTGCATCCCCTTAGCTGCTGAAGCTATGGCCATACAGACAGCTAAATCGGCCGCCGGTTCCGATATTTTAATACCACCAACAATATTAATATATACATCGAATTCACTCAAATCTAACTTTGTACGTCGTGACAGTACGGCAGTTAAAAGGTTAAGCCGATTAATGTCAAAGCCCGAGGCTGCACGTTTAGGGTATCCAAACGATGTTCTGTTCACTAAAGCCTGTACTTCAACAAGAATTGGCCGCGTACCTTCCATAGCGGCAAGTACAACCGAACCATCGGCAATTTGCCGCTCAGCCAATAACACTGCCGACGGGTTATTAACAGGTATTAAGCCATTTTCGGTCATGTCGAATATACCTACTTCAGAAGTTGAACCGTAACGGTTCTTCACTGCTCTAAGCACTTTGAAACCACCATAGCGATCACCTTCCAAGTTCAAAACAACATCCACAAGATGTTCCATAAGTTTTGGGCCGGCAATACTACCTTCTTTAGTAACATGCCCGACTAAAATTAATGTAACATTTGCTTGCTTCGCGGCCTGAGTAAGAATGTACGTACTATTTGTAATTTGACTTATCGAGCCTGGAGCCGAAGACACAGAAGCGCAGGAAACGGTTTGAACTGAATCGACAATAACCACCTGAAACTGTTCGCTTAAAATGGTGGCAGCAATGTCGTCAGTACTTGTAGAGCTGGCCAACATAACGTTCTGTTCTTTCGGAGTTATACGGGCAGCACGCAGACTTACCTGTTCGAGTGATTCTTCACCGCTTACATACAAAACAGCGTGCTCTTTAGAAAGTTGTGCCGAAAGTTGCATCAAAAGCGTGCTCTTACCGATTCCCGGTTGCCCTGCAATTAAATTGACACTCCCTGAAACAAAACCGCCGCCTAGCACTGAATCAACGTCTTCTACATCTGTAACAAGCCGTATTGCTTTTTGGCTTTTTGCTACTTTTCCGATAGCCGCAGGTTTTAAAACGTTACCCTTAACAGCTGCCAGCGTGGTGTCGTGCGACACCGCAGCTTCTTCAACCAAGCTGTTCCAAGCACCACAGTTACTGCAACGGCCCGCCCATTTACTGTGCCGCGATCCGCATTCCTGACAGATGAATTGTACTGAAGATTTTGCCATTTCTCCTTACAGTATAACATCCATTACTGGAGTGGTTGGTAATTGCTATTTAGCTCTTTTGCAAGATCATTTTGAGTAGTCGCCAGGCTGTTCCGTTGTTCAACCAATAGATTATATTCGTCGATAGCCTGCTTGAGCCGCGCTACGTCTTGATTATAAACTCGTATCCGCTGATTATAATCAGGTACCATTAGGTTATACTCTTCAATTTGGCCTGATGCTCGCAGTTGTTGCATCTCTTGCTGCGCGCTGTTTAAGGCTACTTGCTTAGTTTTTAACGACTCTTCTAGTGAAGTAATAGATTTTTTTAGAGTGCTCAACTTTGAATCGTATTGGTTAATCTGGTCATCAAGTGAAGTGAACGTTTCAGCATACTGCGTGGCGTAGGCTACAATTTTTGACCTATCAAGAAAGTACTTGCCGTAATGAAGCTCCAACTCACTAGGGAGTTCTTTGATTTCAGTCGCTAGTATTGAATGAAGTTCGTTAGGTATTTGATCTGGCTCAGTTTGTTGGTACTGAGCTAGTGTTGCCTGGAACCGTTCATCGGTAATTGTTTTTGCGACTTCCAGCACCAAGCCGTCAATTTTGTTTTTCTCTTTTACTGATAGGCGTTCGTAAACAGCGTGAAGCAATTCGTGCGCCGCGGTAACCTCTTTAACTCCTGATAACCGTTCGTCGTCCACATCGTACACAAAGAAGCGCTGCCTAGTGTAACAGCCTAAGACAATACTCTGCTCTCTCTGTACATCGGCGCAGGATTGGTTAAATTCAGCGGCATCTAGCACCTCAGGTAGGCTGGCTTGGTAAAGAAAATCTGCGTGATCAGTCAAATATAGCTGTTGCTTAAGACTGTCTGCAACTGGCTGTACGTCTGTTGTCTGAACAACATACATGTCTCGTACCCACTGGCGGTTAAGCACGGCAAAGCCTACAACAGATAGTACGATAATCAATACACTAACAGATACGAATTTACGCATTATACCTTCATAATATCACATCGCTAAGCAGTCGCTTTGGCGGGCTTCTTAATCTCTTTTGACTGCTTATTCACAGTGGAAAACTTTAGTTTATGCTTCTGTAGTTCAACGTGGATCTGTTCTCCGTCAGCGTAATCGCCGCGTAAAATACCTTCGGCAATTTCGTCTTCAATCTCATCTTGAATAGCACGGCGCAAAGTTCGAACACCGCTCTGAGGATTGTAACCCTGTTTTAAAAGTAAATTCTTTGCAGCTAGACTTAGCTGGACGGAAATCTTATGCTCTGATTGAAGCCGTTCGTTCAGATCTTCAAGTTGTAGTTCTAATACTTTTCGGGCTTCTTTTGTTGTAAGGGCGCGAAACACAATCATCTTATCTATACGGTTAATAAGCTCTGGACGCATCACCATTTTAAGTTCATCTAACACTTTTTCTTTATTTTCTTCATGTAGATGATCAAGTCCTTCAATTTCCGTCTTTGTTTCAGCACGGAATCCGAGAGTAGATTCGCGCTGCAGCTGTTCCGCCCCAACGTTACCGGTCATAATAACCACAGTATTTGTGAAATCAACTGTTTTACCTTTAGCATCTGTTAAGACACCGTCTTCCAGAATTTGAAGTAACATATTAAAGATTTCTGGGTGTGCTTTTTCAATTTCATCAAGCAAAATCAGACTATACGGATTCCTGCGGACCTTGTCTGTAAGCTGCCCACCTTCTTCGTAACCAACGTAGCCGGCCGGCGCACCTACAAGGCGAGATGCTGTATGGCGTTCTGAAAACTCACTCATATCAATTTTAATCAATGCATCTTCTCTGTCGTAAAGTTCACGGGCCAGAGTACGAGCAAGTTCAGTTTTACCAACACCCGATGGACCAAGGAATATAAATGAGCCTATCGGACGATTCTTAGAAGAAACGCCAGATCGGTTACGGCGTATCGCACGGGCCACAGCGGCAACCGCTTCTTGCTGACCAATCACATGACGACTGAGTGCTTTTTCAAGGCTAAGTAGATAGCCGGCTTCTTTCTTCAAGATCTTTTCAGTAGGAATTCCGGTCATTAAGCCAACAGTTTGAGCTAAATCATCATTTGTAAGATCAAGTGTGGGCTGACCCTTAGCACGTTCAGCTTCTAGTACACGTTCTAGATCTGCTAATTTGTTTTTCTGGCGCGCAGCCGATTCAAAATCTTCATGATTGACCGCCTCTTCCATGCGTGAACGAGAAAGCTTAATCTCACGCATTAAACCGCGCTGGTATTCTGGAATATGGTTTTTTTCAACGCGCTTGAATGCAGCAGTTTCATCTAGTAAATCAAGTGCTTTATCTGGCATATATCTTTCGCTCATGAAGCGGTCACTCAAACGTACGGTTTCTTCAATCAGCTCATCGCTAATTTCTACCTTGTGGTGCTTTTCGTAATGTTTTTTAAGTCCACGTAAAATTGCAACAGTTTCTTCAAGACTAGGCGGCAAAACTTCAATGGTTTGGAATCGTCGGTTTAAAGCCGCATCTTTTTCGATTGATTTTTGGTATTCATCAATTGTAGTAGCGCCAATTAAACGCATTTTTCCGCGAGCTAACACTGGTTTTAATATATTGGCCGCATCCATGGCGCCTTCTGCTGACCCAGCACCAATTACCAAGTGGATTTCATCTATAAATGTGATGATATTGCTATCTTCAGCTATTTCTTCCATCACCGCTTTTAATCGTTCTTCAAATTCGCCTCGATATTTTGTACCAGCAATCATACCAACTAGATCTAGTAAAATTACGCGTTTGTCGAGTAAATCTTCCGGCACTTCTTGCACCGCTATACGTTGAGCTAATCCTTCAACCAAAGCCGTCTTTCCTACACCCGGTTCACCAATTAAAATTGGATTATTCTTAGTGCGACGGCTTAGAATTGTAATCATCCGTGTAATTTCACGGTCTCTGCCAATAACCGGATCAAGTCGTTTCTTCTTTGCTTCAAGCGTTAAATCAGTACCAAAAAAGTCTAAAGCACTTTTACGCGGTTTGGTTCGGCTTTCAGTATGAACATGTGATTCTGTGTTTTCAAAACCTTGTCGACTTAAATACTGCTCAAGCTCCATAGAAAGATTATCTACGTCTACTTTCAAATCACGAAGCAAGACATTAGCCCGTGCATTTTTTTGTACCAAAATACTGTACAAAATATGCTCTGTGCCACAGTATTCTTGGTTAAACTCTTTGGCAATTTCCCAACTAGTTCGTAACGTCAGCTTAGCAGCTTCACTCAAGCCTTTGCCTAAATCTGGGTTGGTGGCAAGATCTACTGGTGAGCGCTTAAGAATTGACTCAGCACGATCAAGAGTTACTCCTGAAACCTGAAGCATTTTTGCCCCAACTGAAGATTTTTGACTTAGCACTCCAAGTAAAATATGTTCGGTGCCAATGTATGCATTTCCAAAACTCTGAGCAATACCTTCAGCGCTGTGCAAACTGCGACGCGCATTTTCAGTAAGCCGCTCTAGAAAATCCTGAAAATCCCTACGTGTATTCATGAATACCAGTATATACCTTTAGCACTCGGCATGCAAGAGTGCTAATTGTAGATTTATTCGCCCTGTTCTTCAATAGCTCCGAGTAAACCGGCTTCTATGTCATCACGTCTTTTTGGCTTTGTAGACTTCTTGGCTTCAGCAGGCTTTTCTACCACAACTGGCGCTACTACAACTTCTTCAACTGGTGCGGTTTCTTCAACAACAGGGTCTGGTGCCGGCGCAACTTCCTCAACTGGTGTTTCAGTTTTTGGCGTACCAGATTCTATATCTAGTTCATATCCGGTTAGCTTACTAGCAAGTCGAACGTTCTGCCCGGCTTTTCCAATAGCAATTGAAAGCTGCGACTGATCAACAATCACACGTGCATGTTTAGCTTTTTCGTTAAGTTCAACACGAATTACTTCTGTTGGTGAAAGAGCGTTTTTAATATATGTTTCTGAATCTTCAGCAAATGTTACAATATCGATTTTTTCTTGATCACCGATTTCATTCATAACTGCCTGTACGCGAGTACCATGACCACCAACAAATGTACCGACTGGATCTACGCCAGGTGCAGTTGAGGCAACGGCAATTTTAGTTCGCATTCCAGCTTGACGGGCGATGCCTTTAATTTCGACGGCGCCTGATTCCATTTCTGGAACTTCTTGTCGGAATAGGTATTCAATAAATTCTTCGTTAGCTCGTGAAAGAACAAGTTGCGGACCGCGGTTACCACGTTCAACATCTTTCAAGAAAACTTTGATTCTAGAGCCAACACCGTAGTATTCGCCCTGAATTTGTTCACTGGCTGGCAAAATACCTGTAGCCTTACCAAGGTCAACACGAACAACGCGAGGTTCAACACGTTGTACTGTTCCAACAATAACTGTGCCGATTTTGTCTTCGTATTCAGTCAGCACAATTTCGCGCTCAGCTTCACGAAGACGCTGCAAAATAACCTGCTTGGCGGTTTGGGCTGCAACGCGGCCGAAAGTAGTTGGATGGGCTTCTTCAGTTACAACGTCGCCAAGCTTGGCACCTTTTTTAAACTTCTGTGCCTGTTCTACGGTAAGCTGCTGAGCGTCGTTTTCTACGGCATCGTCTTCAACTACATCGTAGCTGGTAATCGCCGTCATGTCGCCAGTGTTCGAATTTAGCTGTACAACAACATTCTGTTCACGTTCACCAAAATCTTTACGGTAGGCTGCCGCTAGTGCCTGCTCAACTGCTTCATGTACAACATCTTCTGGAAGATTTTTTTCTTCGGCAATCTGTTTAACTGCTGCAATTAATTGTTTGATTTGTATCTCCATTTTGTTTCCTTTCTTATAAAAACTTGTGATCAAAGATGAAAAGAACCGACCAATGTGGCCGGACTACACCTAGTATACCATACTGTTCATTATTTGCGACTTGCTAGAACACAGAAATGAAACTATGGACACATAGAAACAATTCACATCATCATTACACAAAATTTACAATGATCTATACTATTCGTTATGATCAAAAAATTACATGACTCATTCGAGCCTTCCCACTACGACCTAAGCCTCAAGATTAATAGCGAACAATTGACTTTTACCGGCTCCGTAGAAGTAAGGGGCTTGCTCCTGCAAAAATCTTCTAGTGTAGAGCTGCATTCTAAAGACCTAACCATCAATACTGCAACCATAGGTGGTGAGGTGGCCACCCATAAATCCGGAAAGTTCGATACTCTCATACTTACAGTGCCTGAAAATATAGCTGTGGGCGAGACTACGATCACTGTAGAATTCAGCGGCAAAATAACCGACGACATGGCCGGTATATACCCTTGTTACTTTGAACATGATGGTGTTAAAAAATGGCTGATTGCAACGCAGTTCGAAAGTCACCACGCACGAGAGGTGTTTCCCTGTGTTGATGAACCGTCTGCAAAAGCAACATTCTCCCTCACGCTTGAAACTGCCACGGGCGCTGAAGTGCTTTCTAACATGCCTGTGAAGCATCAGCATCAAGCCGAGAACGACAAAACTTTACTAATCACTACTTTTGAAACAACCCCAAAGATGAGCACCTACCTACTAGCGTTCGTAACAGGCGAAATGCATAACGTCGAAGGTGTAACCAAAGATGGCCTTACGGTACGAAGCTGGGCAAGCGTTGCCCAACCAAAAAACCTTCTCGATTATTCAGTTAAAGAAGCTAGTGATACCATTGAATTTTATAATGAATATTTTGAAACTCCGTATCCACTTGCTAAGTGTGATCAAGTAGCGCTCCCGGACTTCGATGCTGGAGCAATGGAAAACTGGGGATTGATAACGTATCGCGAAACAGCTCTACTCGCCGATCCTGAAAACCGATCAATCAGCTCCGAGCACTACATTTCAACAGTTATCGCTCATGAACTCAGCCACCAATGGTTCGGTAACCTTGTTACTATGCAGTGGTGGGATGATCTTTGGTTAAATGAAAGTTTCGCTAGTTTGATGGAATATATTGCCGTGGACCATATTCACCCACAGTGGCACGCTTGGGAAGATTACACAGCGGCTGACGTTATAGCTGCAAGTAACCGCGATGTATACACAGATGTTCAGCCGGTTCGTATTGATGTTAACGATCCTGCTGAAATCGGGGCATTATTTGATGGTGCTATAGTCTATGCCAAAGGTGGCAGACTACTCAAAATGCTCCGTGAATATATTGGGGAAACCGCATTTAGAAATGGGCTAAAAACTTACTTTAAAAAACATGCTTATAGCAACACTGTGCGCGATGATCTATGGAATGAACTTGAGATTGCTTCAAATAAACCAATTAAAAGCATTATGACCAGCTGGCTTGAACAATCAGGCATGCCGCGACTTCAGGTTTTCCAGCAAGGCCGTCAGCTTAACCTAAAACAGGAACGTCTGCTTCTTGACGCCAATATTCAAGATAAGCAACTTTGGAGTATTCCACTACTAGCTAATAACAAACTTAATACCGACATGATCTCTACCCGGGAAATCACAGTTCAAGCCCCGTCCGAAGACCCAGTTCTATTTAACCTAAGTGGGAGTGGCCACTTTGTGGTTGATTATGAAGATAAAGCGGATAAAAAAGCTTTGGCTGAGGCCATCCAAACAATGAAGATCGATGCTTCTGGAAGAATCAATACACTCAATGACATTGTTTTGCTTGCTCGATCTAATAATGATTCACTTGTAAGCGGTCTAGATATTGTAGCTGGCTGCCAGAATGAAACCCGCGACAGCGTCTGGGGGCCAATTGGTACAATTATTGGTCACGCCCGTATGCTGACTGAGGGCGATGAAACTACAGAAAAACGTAGCAAAGAATTCGTCTATCAACTTGTTGAAAAGCAACACAAGACTCTCGGCTGGGACCGTCAAATGAACGACGATCCTAACACTACACAACTCCGACGAACTATGGCAGGACTAGCGCTATCATCTGAAAACCAGCAAGTTATTGAAATAGCCCTTCAACGCTACAACAAGACCACTCCCGATAAACTAAATGCCGAGTTTCGTTCTGTACTAATGTCAGCTGCAGCTCGCTTTGGTTCCCCAGATGTTGTTGATACCCTCATCAAGCTACACAATGAAACTACATCTGCAGATCTGCGTGACGATATATGTGGGGCACTTACTACCACAAAAGATCCAGAGGTAGCAAAAAAACTGCTTACATTGCTTAAAGACAAAGAACAGGTACGCCCACAAGACATTGTAAGGTGGTACGCGTACCTGCTCCGTAACAAGCACAGCCGAAATCTGACTTGGCAATGGCTTATCGAAAATTGGATATGGCTGACTGAAACATTTGCCTCATCGAAGTCTTACGATTACTTCCCAAGGTACGCCGCCAGCTTTATGAATTCTGAAGAATGGTTAGGTGAATACAAGAAATTCTTTATGCCAAAAATTAATGATCCAGCACTCACCCGTGCCATTAAAATAGGTGTCAGCGAAATTGAAGCACGCGTACAGTGGCGTAAGCGTGATGAAAAACCTATTGCAGATTGGTTCGCTAGTCGATCTCTTCAATAAATTCAATAATTTGAAAATCTGCTCCAATTTCGATTGCACTCAACTCATAGTCACCTTCATATTTGTTTTCTTGAACCCAGCATTGTGCAGAAAACTTCATTTGTTGTAGTTTTTTGGGCGTGATATAGTCAAATCCCCCACCCTGGCTATCACTACTCCGGTACTTCACTTCTATAAAGTAGACACAGTCATCTTTATTTGCGACAATATCAATTTCACAGGCCGGTGTCGACCAATTAACCGAATGGACCGTAAAACCTTGCTCGTTCAAATAACGCGCTGCTATCTGTTCGGCTTCATGTCCGGCAGAATAGTTTGTCATTGCGACTTATCCTCTTTTGAGAGAAGTCGTTTGATGGGCTTGTAATCTGTGCGATGTATTGACGTTACCCCGTACCTTTCCAGAGCCTCTATATGCTGCCGTGTCCCATAGCCTACATGCTTTTCGAATTGATAGTTTGGATATTTTTTAGCAATTGTCTGCATGTAAGTGTCTCTGGCAACCTTTGCAATAATTGATGCCGCAGATACGGAAGCTACAGTACCATCACCACCAATAACAGTACTTATACGTATACAGGTTTTGCAAGGAGACTCCTTGTTGCAGGGAGTCTCCTTGCAAAGAACACCCTGAAGATAATTTAGGTTTCCATCAATTATAATCGGTATACCTTCATGATTGAGTTCTGAAATTGCACGAAACATTGCGAGCTGAACGGATTTTGTTAGACCAATCTTGTTAATTTCTCGTGGCCATACCCAACCTATGCCAATTTGCTTAGTCGATTGTTTGATATCGTGTACTAGCAACACTCGTTTCTTCGCTGATAATTTTTTGGAATCATCAAGACCAAGAATACCGTGGTCTTTCTGCAGACCAACCGCCGCAGCTACCAATGGACCCGCCCAGCAACCCCTTCCCACCTCATCTATTCCTATAATCATCTACTTAGTATACCAGCGTAAAATGTGGTATTATATTGACTAATATCGATTTCGTTATTTATTATGCTTTTTTCAACTGCACGAGTTTTGGAGATTAATGAAGCAACCCGTCACGCCGACTGGCTTCTTGACGGTCGAAGGCTGGACATCTCAACCCATCCTTCAAAGGCTGCACGGAGACTATCACAAACTCTTCTTGAATTCACAATTCGACAACCTTACGCAGCAACCATCCTACTTGATGCCATTGCTCGTTTCAAAGGTGTCAGGTTTTTAGGTTCCGGCGTCGATTTCAGCGCTTATCGCGACACAGCAACAGGTGTGGTTGTGAAGATTAAGCGTGATAGCGCAGGTAGACCTTATGACGAGCTTTTAGGTACAGCAGAAGAAATTACTCGTGATCATACTACTCTGACGCACTACTTTGGTGCAGTTGCCGTACCCCAAACTGTACAGATAGCTGAGCACGTTTTGGGCGGTGGGTATCAAACCGTGCAAGTTGTTCAACCTTACGTCGATATTGCACGTACTGCTACCCCTTTTGTAGTAAATAGTCCAGAAGTTAACCCTGAAACTGTAGAATCATTGGTAGAAAAATGTGCTGGTGCTGATGTCGCACTACGTGAACTTTGTGATCGTTCATTCTTGCACTTTAACAACACTGGTTCAATTATTGATACCAATGGTGCTAATAATGTAGTTGTCGACACAGACGGTACTGTCTCGTTAATTGATAGTGTTCCAATTAAGCCACTTCACGAAGGTACTCAACTACTCGTACTAAGCCAACTACGCTCACTAGAGACATCACTCGATGAAGTCTGTGTATAGAAGAGGGATCTATTTAAATAAGGCTTCAGAGGCAAATAAGATTACGCTTCTTTAGCTACTGCTTCGTTAGCGACAGGCGTTTCTGTCACTGCGTCATCTGTAGAAGGTTCTGTTTCAACGGCTGGTTCGTCAACAGGAATTTCGTTAACAGCCTTTTTATCGAAGTCAACAGCTGCAAGGCGAGCGCTTTTACCACTTCGATCACGCATGTAAGTTAAATACTTACGTCGGACTTTGCTTCGTTTAGTAACCTCAACCTTTTCAATCAATGGACTATGTAGCAGGAAGCTCTTTTCAACACCAACACCACTAGCCACACGACGTACAGTTATAGTACTTGTCAGGCTGTCTTTTCGATCTGTTCGAATAACAAGGCCTTCAAAGATCTGAATACGTTCTTTACCACCTTCTTTAATACGCTGGTGAACTTTTACAGTATCACCGCTTCGTACATCAACAACCTGTTTTTTCAGGAATTTAGATTCAACTTGTTTAATTAGTGCGTGCATAACTAGACCACTCTACCTTATTCTTACATATTTTGCAATTGAAATGAGTATATCACATCTGTTACTCACAGACAAGTGTCGTGCGTTAAGTAATATAACGATTTAACTCGGTGCTATATACCTCACCAGGACGCAGTATTGTGCGAGGGATCTCTTCTACTGTTTTACTATCGCCCGCAAAAAACATTAGTTCTGCACGAGTGAGGGGTGTTTGAGCAACAGGGAGTTCTCTACCAAGCATATTTAAAAATGCAATCCCTTTGGTGACTCGGTATTTTGCTGGCAACGGACGGTCTACGAATCTTAGTTCTGGGACATGTTTTGCCTGATCAGGATCTCTATCTACGTCTATTTTTTTGTGCGCTGCAGATGCAAAAGCATCCAAACCAGGTGTATGTTCAGTGCCGGACATAATGCTCCTTGTTTACTTATTAGAACGATCTCATTACTATTAAAGTATGGACGACGTAAAACAACAAGCGCTAGTGCAACACAAAAAACTAAGGGGTAAAATTGAAGTAACTTTAAAAGATCAACTTGATGATCCCGAAAAGCTAAAGTTGTACTACACACCCGGGGTAGGTGCTGTCAGTAGCTACGTTGCCGAGCATCCTTCCGAGGCCCGTGAATACACATGGCTGAATAATTCTGTGGCTGTTATTTCTGACGGGACCGCCGTTCTAGGTCTTGGTAATCTTGGGCCACTTGGTGCCCTACCAGTAATGGAAGGTAAGACTATGCTCTTCAAGCAGTTCGCCGGAATTGACGCTGTACCTATTGTTCTAGACGTACACACTGCTGATGAAATTGTTGCCACTGTAAAGGCAATTGCGCCAAGCTTCGGCGCAATTAACCTAGAAGATATCGCCGCGCCGATTTGTTTTGAAGTAGAAGAACGTTTGAAATCAGAATTAACTATTCCAATTATGCATGACGATCAACATGGAACCGCCGTAGTAGTACTTGCTGGTCTAATTAATGCCATGAAGGTAGTGGGCAAGAATCTTACTGACTGTAAAATTGTTTTAGTAGGCGCAGGTGCTGCTGGTGTTGCAGTAGCTAAATTACTATACAAATACGCTCAACCGCAAATTGTAGCTGTAGATAGTAAGGGAATTATTGAAGCCTCGCGCGACAACTTAAATGACGAGAAGAAGATGTTACTTGAATTCGCCCATGATGTGCTCCCCGGTCAGCTCGCCGACGCAGTAAAAGATGCCGACATTTTTATTGGTGTTTCACAGCCTGGACTTCTAACTTCCGAAATGGTTAAAACTATGGCTACCAAACCAGTAATATTTGCACTTGCAAACCCTGTCCCCGAAATCTACCCGGATGAAGCAAGATCTGCCGGTGCGGCAGTTGTAGCTACAGGTCGTAGTGACTTCCCCAACCAAGTGAATAATGCACTTGCCTTCCCGGGGATCTTCCGCGGAGCACTAGATAATCAAGTTGAAAAGATTACAGACGAACATAAAATTGCTGCTGCTGAAACTATCGCTAGTTTTATAGAAACCCCATCACCAGATGAAATCATTCCGTCCATATTCGCAGAAGGCCTTACGCAAACTATAGCCGAAATAATTACTTAATTAGGTGTTTATTCCCCGAAATTCCATTTTCGTTCTAGTTCCGTCATCCTGAAACAAGTTCAGGATGACAAGGGGAATCTAAATTACTCTGTTTATTTCTTCTACCGTGGTCATGCCTTTAAGAGCTTTTAGGAGTCCGGCTTGATACATGGTGATCATGCCTTGTTCTTTGGCTTTTGCCTCTATGATGTCGGAGGTTGGAATATTGGCTGTATCTCTTAGTAGTGCTTGAATTTCTGGTGTAACAACAAAATCTTCAATTATGCTTGTCCGACCTTTGTAGCCAAACGGATTTTCTTCTGACTTACCAGGCTTCCATAGTTTAATATTTTCAAGATCTGGTTTTTCAATATCTTCTGGCAAATCTTTGAGTGATTCTTTAATATGGTTTTTTACCGCTTCATCGGGTTCGTATTCAATCTTGGTCGCATCATCGAGTCGGCGCACCAGTCGTTGAGAAATAATTAACTTAACGGAAGAAATTAATATTGGATTCACGCCAATCATATCAATCATACGTGTAAAAGCCTCAGACGAATTACCAGCGTGAAATGTTGAAAGAACTAAGTGGCCGGTAACCGCGGCTTGAAGTGCCGTTTTAGCCGTATCAACATCGCGAATTTCACCAACCATAATTACATCGGGGTCTAGTCGCATTACAGCACGGAGTTTGTTTGCAAAACTATCGCCCTGACGACTATATACCGGAATCTGACTCATACCATCAAGACCATATTCCACGGGGTCTTCCAGTGTAATGATTTTGTTACGAGGGTCATTAAGTTGCATGAGAATCGAATAAAGAGTAGTGGTTTTACCTGAACCTGTAGGGCCAACCATCAAAACCATGCCGTGCGGATGAGAAATGACTTCATCAATTGGCTTGCGTTCTTTTTCACTCAAACCCAGATTATCAAGCTTAAGTAGGCTCATATCCATATTAAATAAACGAACAACGGCATCTTGACCGTATAGCGTGGGAACTGTTTCAATACGCATGTTTAGAATCTTTTCGGAACCATCTTCTTTTATGATTTTCTGAGAAAGGTGACCGGTCTGTGCATCTGGGGCTGAAGTAGAGATACTCGCCTTTACGGCTATTGACTGTTGAAGTTGGCGATATTTTTGATGTGAAACAATTGCTATAAGGTGTAACGCACCGTCTAGACGAAAGCGAAAACGAACGCCAGTTCGGCCAGTTTCAAAGTGAATATCAGATGCTTCAAGCTTATCGGCCTGCGTTATTACATATTCTAAAATATCATCGGACTTTACGCCTTCTAGAGTATCTGACACCTTCTGAACATTATCACTTTCGCCTTCTTTGGTGACAGTGATGTCGTCGTATATAACTTCTTTTGGTGGGTCAAAGCGAAGCATCATTTCCTGGAATCCAGGCATACTTATCATTACAAATTTCACAATTTTATCTGGAAATTTATCTCGGATACTACGGAGTGACTGCTGAGGAGTTTTAATTGTGATCGCAAAAGTATAATTACTTCCGGTGTCATAAAGTGGCACTAGGCTGTTTTTATACATTTCTGAAAGCTCTAAAATACCCTTTGCTAGTGGGATATCTAAAAGTGTACGACTGTCGACGTATTCTATCTTCAAAAGTTGCGCACGATTTTGCGTGTTGAGTTCTTCACTTTCGCGAAATTTTATTTGATCTTGTTGATCATTAAAAGCCATAACTCTATTCTACTTTAAAATGCTTATTTTTACAGTAGCATCTATGCAGTTAATGTTTTTGATTAGGAAATTTAGCTCATCTGTTGCATTATTGTTACGATGAATAATATTACACTTGTTGCACATGACATAAGAAGCACTCATAACGTAGGAGCCTTCTTCCGTACTTGCGACGGGCTTGGGGTGCAGAAAATAATTTTCAGTGGCTACACCCCGTACCCGAGCTTAGAAGATGACACCCGTCTGCCTCACTTTGCTGACAAACTCACACGTCAGATTCATAAGACCGCCCTAGGCGCCGAATGTACTGTTGATTTTGAACGACTCAATAATCTGGAAGAAGTTATTGAAAAAGCTAAGCAAGAAAATGCTGTTTTAATAGCACTCGAACAATATCCTGGCAGCCTTAGCCCCGAGGCATGTGTACAGAAAATTAAATCCCAATATGAATGTCGCCCTATATACCTTATAATCGGTAATGAAGTACACGGTGTAGCCGATGATTTACTTGCTAAGGTAGATATCGTGATGGAAATACCGATGAAGGGTACTAAGGAGTCGCTTAACGTATCAGTTGCGACAGCAATTGCACTCTACGAACTCACCAAACAATAGTCTTTACTACATAACAATAAAGGTAGATTCTATTTTACTGCCACGCTTGCAGGGTCAAATATATCACGCAACTTGCTTATCAATTCATCGGCAACTTTTACAGTAAAGGGCATTCTCAGTGCCGTTTTAGCGTCGTCTTGTCCCAGTACCAAAATTACCTCGTCACTACCAGGGTGATCCACAGAAACATTCTTAAGAGCTATAAGTCGTTCACTATCGTTAGGATCTTTAAGCTGCACGAAGAGCTTAGGGCTTGCTATGGGCGGTGTTGATAGCGTGCTTGGTGGCAGGCTGGTACTTTGTGGTGAACTTGGCTTTTTTGGCGTGCTACCCTTCGGTGGTTTTGGTTTCTTGCCAGTCGACTGGTAAGCTTTAACGTCCTCTTCAGAAACAAGGTTTGCTTGATCTACTAATATTTTTAATTCCTGTCCCATGTTGCCATCTCGGTCTTTGTAATTCACTTTTCCTTTAGCAATTACAACCTGATCTTGTTGCCAAACTGAATTTAGTTTTTCAAAGACACTAGGGAATACAATTAATTCACATTCACTAGTTTTGTCTTCTAATTTTACAAAAGCCATACGTGCACCGTTTTTTGTATTAATCGAACGTACCGAAACAACCACACCACCCACAGTGACCGCTTTGTTATCCATGGAGCTGTCAATTGAAGAAAGGGGTAAAGTGTTTTCTTCTAGGTATGTTCCGAAACCGTCAAGCGGATGTCGGCTCAAGTACAGACCCAGTAACTCTCTTTCAAACAGTAGCATGTCATGTTCTTTTAGCTGCTCTGGTGCTTTTTCGAATTTAAACTGAGGAGCAATGGTAGGTGCCGCTCCATCGATACCACCGAAAAGATCGGCCTGATTGGTTTCTTTTTCTTTATGTAACTTTGAACCAAGTGCAAGCAGGCCATCAACATTAAACAGCAGGTCTCCACGAGTTAAGCCCAGGCTATCAAAACCACCTGCTTTAATAAGACTTTCCCATACTTTGCGATTAACTTTTCGGGTATCAACCCGCTGCACAAAGTCCATAATGTCGGTGAACTTTCCACCTTCATCACGTGCACGAATAATTTCTTCAACAGCACCAACACCAACGTTCTTCACGGCACTCATACCAAATCTAATCTGATTTTTACCTGGCACTACCGCAAATTCTACGTATGATTCATTAACATCCGGCAGTAGCACCTCAATACCCATGTGTCGACATTCATTAATTTCAATAGCCAGTCTATCTATATCATCAGCATCGCTGGTCATTAATGCTGCCATAAATGCATCGGGGTAATGGGCCTTAAGATACGCCGTCCAGTACGAAATTAGCCCATAGCAAGCGGAGTGCGATTTATTAAAGCAGTAATCAGCAAATCCGAGCAGGTCCTTCCAAAACTTTTCAATTACGTTTTGCGGTACTCCGTTTGCAACGGCACCATCAACAAACTTAATCTTCATTTTTTCCATGACATCGAGTTTCTTTTTACCAATTGCTTTTCTGAGAGTATCGGCTTCGCCACCAGTAAAACCACAAACATCGCGAGATATCTGCATAACTTGCTCTTGGTAAACCAAAACACCGAACGTCGTGGAAAGTGCTGGCTCCATAAGAGGGTGTGGATACGAGATCTCCTCTAAGCCGTTTTTTCGTTTAATAAAGCTATCGGTCAGCCCGGCAGAAAGTGGACCTGGTCTATATAAGGCGCCCATGGCGATTGCGTCTTCAAATACAGTCGGTTTTAGCTCCCGAAGATATCGTTTCATACCAGACGATTCAAACTGAAAAACGCCGGTCGTATCACCTCTTTGCAAGAGCTCAAAGGTCTTTGTATCATCAAGAGGAATTTCTTCTGGCGTAATACTTACCTTGTGAACTGCTTTAACAATACGTATGGCGTTGCGTAGCACGGTAAGGTTTGAAAGGCCTAAAAAGTCCATCTTAAGAAGACCCAGGTCTTCAACCGGCCCCATTGGGTACTGGGTCGAAATTACATCTTGCTTTGTACCATCGGCCAACAACACTTGTTTTTGCGATCGTTCAAGCGGGATAAACTTAACAATGTCATCTGGCGCAATCACCACGCCGGCTGCATGAACACCATGTGATCTAACAGTGCCTTCAAGTTTTATAGCTAGATCAATAACTTGTTTTGCTGTTGGGTTATTGTCGTATTCAAATTTTAAGTCACGGTCATTATTAATGCTTGTGGCGAGTGGAATGTGCCTACCCTGCACTGGCGGTGGCACTAATTTTGAAAGCTTATCCGCTTCAGCATAAGGAACTTGCATTACCCTTGCAACATCACGAATCGCGGCGCGGGCGGCCATTGTACCGAACGTAACAATATTAGCAACTTTATCGCTACCATATTTTTCAGAACAATATTGAATAACTTCGTTGCGCCGTGTGTCTTGTATATCTATATCAATATCAGGCATAGAAATACGGTCAGGATTCAAGAAGCGTTCAAACAGCAGATCGTATGCAATTGGGTCAAGCTCAGTAATTCTAAGCGCAAAAGCTACGATTGAACCAGCCGCAGAGCCACGACCTGGCCCAAAGATAATACCCATATTTTTTCCCCAATTGATAAAATCTTGAACAATTAAGAAATAGCCGTTGTAACCCATCTTATCCATAACACCAAGCTCGTACTGGGCACGTTGCAAAATAGACTCTGGAAGCGTCGCCATTGCCTCTTCCATTGTTATACGTTTAGAACGAGATTCTTCAACCTTTCCGTAACGCCATGCCAAACCTCGATAAACAAGTAGGTGTAGATAACTTTTTTCATCAAACGGCTTTGGTACCGGGAATTTAGGAATTAAAATTTTACCGAATTCAAGTTCTACATTACATCTGTCAGCAATGGTTTTGGTATTGGTGATCACTTCTGGATGATCTTTACCCCAACGTTTAATCAGTTCACCACTAGGTTCAACGTGAAGTGGGTAGTCTTTTAGCGACATTCTATTTTCATCAGCTAAGAATGATCCGGTGCCGACGCATAGAAGCGCTTCGTGGGCTTCTTGGTCTTCATGCTTCAAATAATGCGCATCACATGTGACTACAACCGGGATATTTAATTGTTTACCTAGCAAAAGCACACCTTCGTTTACAACTTGTTGCTCTTCACTATGAATTGGGTTTTCTGGGTGACCATGATCTTGGATTTCAAGGTAGTAGCGGTCTCCAAAAACTGATTTATACCAACTGGCGATCTTTTTGGCGTCGTCTAGACGACCTTCTTTAACCGCCTGGCCAACTTCGCCACCCATACAGGCACTTAGTACGATCAATCCTTCGTTATATTGCTCTAAAAGGTCGTGGTCAATACGTGGGAAGTAGTACATGCCGTCCAGGTTTGCAATTGTAGAAAGTCGCATAAGGTTCTGGTATCCTGCGTTATTCATGGCAAGAATTATAAGGTGGAATCTGGACTTGTCTTTTTGTGGGTCACGGTCAGTGTATTTACGTGCAGCAACGTAAGCCTCGATACCTATGAGTGGTTTAATACCATTTGCGGTAGCTGTTTTATAAAAATCAATCGCGCCTGAAAGTGTACCGTGGTCGGTCATCGCCACCGCCTGCATGCCGTCTTCTTTAACGAACTCAATTAGTTTAGGGATTTTAGTTAGACCATCAAGCAAACTATACTGCGTATGGTTGTGCAGGTGTACGTAATCACTTGAAGTTAGCTTGCCCTCTTTTTTCGTCATCTTCCCTATTAGTATATCATTTTATTGCTCGTGAAATTTTTTGTCAGAGCCTAGATTACAACTAGATAGTCATCTGGCGTATACTAGAAAGTACTCATGGCAGAGATCAAAAACCTACAATTACAGCACGTGCGATCTCATACGAGCGCCAAATTTCAATTTGCAAAAGATATGAACGCAATTGTCGGTCCAAACGGTAGTGGTAAAACCACAATACTTGAAGCTCTATACACTCTGCTGAGAGGTAGCAGTTTCAAAGGAACGATTGGCGAAATGGCTCAATACGGCGCAAGTCAATTTCAGGCACAACTTGAAATGAAGAACTTGGCTACAACGCATAAACGTACGCTGACCTTTCAGCAAATTGAACAAGCTACACAAAAAAAATGGATGATTGATGAAAAGAAACACGCGAGGCTACCAGTCGGCGCACGATTACCGGTAGTGCTGTTTGAGCCTGATCTTGCCCGTTTAATTACCGGTGGACCAGAACGTCGGCGCCAGTACTTAGACCAAATTGCAGGACAGCTCGATATAGAGGTTGCGTTCACACAGAACCGTTTCGAACGAACACTCAAACAAAGAAATCAACTATTGAAACGACTTCGAGAACAACCAGGTCGATCCCCGACTGACGAGATTTTCATCTGGAATACACAACTTGCCCAACTTAGTGAAAAAATAATATCAGCTCGCTACAAAGTTATCGAACAAATTCAATCGCGAATTAGCGAGTATTACCGTCAATTAGGCGGTACAGACGAAGTATTCTTAACATATAAGAGTACCGTTACCGGTAGCAAATCAAATTACGGATCTCAGCTTCTACAGTTTTTTGAAGCAAGCATACATCGTGACATTATACTTGGTTACACCTCTTTCGGACCACATCGTGATGATCTTGAAGTTCGACTGGCAGATCAACTAGCTACGACTAGAGCCAGTAGAGGTGAAGTACGTACCGTAGTTATAGCATTGAAGTTACTGGAAACAGAGATCCTATCTACCTTTTTTGCCCGCCAACAAGTTAAACCGACATTGCTGCTTGACGACGTTCTGAGCGAACTTGATCTAGTACACCAAGAACGCGTATTAGAAGGTCTGAAGGATCACCAAGTTTTCATAACCACAACCGATGCGCATGCCATTACTGCCGGTGTGCATACAATTGCTCTAGATTAACGTTGCTGTGCTGTATTGATGCTATCGCGTACCGCAACAACTATGTCACCAATAAACGGGATGTCACTAAAAAATGAAAGTAGCCATATCATAATGGCAACTAGAACTGTCGCACCTAAAACTGATCCGAAGCCAAAAAATAATCCACGCATGAAATTAGCAACGTACAAACGGCGCTTGCTAACGTACCCGGCTGTCAAAAGGTATTCTAACGCCTGCACTGCTGCCTTTGTATCTACATCTACTTTCTTTTCAGTCATTTTTCCCCCATTATTCGTCTACTGTATCCAGTGGGTGGTTTACGCCATCTTCAAAATCAAATCCGGCCATACTTTCTAGTGCAACTCCCGCAACAGCCAGCACTGCCACCAAATGAAGCGCCCGCTCACCCAATGTTCCAACAATATCTTTAATACTCATGAAAAGACCACCCTTTTCTAAATCTGTTGGGTGGTCTTCGTTCAACATTTTACTAATTACTTTGTAACGCTCTTTACTTGCTTGGCGATTTTTTCTTTAAGGGCTACCAAATCTTTCAAAAGTTTATCGATAGTAGCGTCATCATTGTCGTCATCTCCGCTTTTGATCGAGGTAATTGCACTTTTGATTTGCGCCTTGAGTTCTTCGGCTTTAGCAGTAAGATCTTTAAGTTCGTCTCTAGCTTGGCCCTTTAATTTTTCAGCCTTTGCAGTGGTTTCATCTATAAGTTTACCAAGTTCTTTGTGAGCGTCTTTCAGCCTTCGTTCAGCCGAACCCTTCACTTCATGCGCCTTCTTTTTTATATCTTCACGTGTTTCTTTTCCGCTTTTAGGAGCTGTTAAAAATCCTGCAATAACACCCGCAATTGCACCTAAGATTATTCCAAACCCAAATTTATGATTCTTTGACATTTAATCCTCCTTGTTGGTTGACTTATCACCATGCCTTTTAATAGCGTGGTTCACTTGCTCGGCAATAAAGCGAGCTACTACAGCTGGTGCCGCAGCCTTCTTCATGGTCGCAGCAACCGAGCTAGCATCGTTCACGAGCACGACAGCCTTGTCGGAGATTTCCTTCAAGTTCTTTACTAGTTTGACTGCAAAAACTACGACAACAATGCTAAGTGCAAGAAAAAGCGCTAATAAAGATGAAAGTACAACTACAAGAATTTCAAATGCATCCATACTTCTATAATAACATTTCAGGTCAAACAACCCAACCTATAGATACCATTAAAACTGTAGATCTACTGCCCGAGTTGTTTTTTTATAATTTTCTGAGCAAGACCAGGGTTAGCCTGTCCTTTTGATTTTGCCATTACCTGACCAACCAGGAACCCGATCGCCTTCATTTCACCTTTTTTAACATCTTCTGCAGCTTTTTCGTTTTCTGCAATTACTTCACTGACAATTTTTTCAATGGCACCTTCGTCCGAAACCTGTAATAGATGATTTTCTTTAGCTAGTTCTTCAGGATCCTTGCCTTCTACAACATTAGTGAGCAAGCTTTTGGCACTAGTAGAACTAAGCTCACGATTGTTAACCATGTGTGCAAGTTTTACTAAACCGTTTTTTTTCTTAACAACCTGGCTCCACGTGAATACATTGTCTGAAACGAGCTTCGTGATATCACCAGTTAGCCAATTCGCTATTGTTTTGGCAGTTGCAACATCATCAATAAGTCCGACTACAAAATAGGCAAGTTCTGGCTCTTCGATCAAAGTTTCAATTTGTGAGGACTGGAGCCGAGTAACACTTAACTGTTGACGTAGATGACTCGGCATTACTGGAACCTGTTGCTTAATAGAATTAACATATTCATCTGTAAGTACAATTGGCGGAACGTCTGGTTCAGGCATGTAACGATAGTCGTGAGCATCTTCTTTTGTACGTTGAGAAATAGTTTTTTGTTTAGCGTCGTCCCAGCCCCGTGTTTCTTGAACAATCTCTTCGCCTTTTTCCAGTAACTCAATCTGACGATTAATCTCATACTCAACCGCTTTTTCAACCGAACGGAAGCTGTTAAGGTTTTTTGTTTCAGAACGTGTACCGAGTACCTTAGGATCTTTGCTTACCGAAACGTTAACATCAAAGCGCATGTTACCCTGATATAAATCTGCGTCGCTGACATCTGCATACTTCATTTGTAAATATAGTGCTTTGGCATAGGCGCGAGCCTCAGCGGCAGAATGAATTTCTGGCTCAGAAACAATTTCGAGAAGCGGCGTGCCAGCACGGTTTAGATCTACCAGAGAGTAATCTTTACCTGTTGGGTGGGTAGATTTACCGGCATCTTCTTCCATATGAGCACGTGTAATATTGATGCGTTTTGCTTCACCCTCTATAAAAATATCGACGTAACCACCAAGAATAATAGGCTCTTCAAACTGACTAATTTGGTAACCTTTTGGGAGATCTGGGTAAAAATAGTGTTTGCGATCAAACTTAGAAAATTTCTGTGGTTCAGTGTTTAGGGCAAACGCAGCACGAACAGCTAATTCAACTGCTTTCTTGTTCAGAACTGGTAGTGCACCCGGCATACCAAAACTCACATGGCCAACAGCCGTATTTGGTAGCAGGTCGCGCGCTTCATTACTTTCACTGGCAAACAACTTGCTTTTGGTTTTTAGCTGTACATGGCATTCAATACCAATTGTAACGGTGTACTGTTTTTTCACATCATCTGAAATCATAAAGCTCCCAGATCCTTCAGCGCACGCTTAAACTGCCTCAAGGCACGGTGGCATTCTGCAGATGAAGGAGTGGCGTCATGTTCATGAGCAATTGTGTTGCGAAGCTTATGAGCTGACCATACTGCGTTGATATCTTTTATAAAACCAACCGAATTATTCAGGCGCTCGCCCATAGTCCCGCCTTTTATATTGGCATGTTTAAGCGCCTCGTCTACTAAACTGTCTGCTTTAAGTACAGCCAGTGTAGAGCCTTCGAGTTTTTCAATTGCATCCCAATGTTTTGTGAAGTAACTTTTATTAAGCCTTGGTTTGCCCCGATGTGTAATAACTAAAACAACAAGTACCAATACCGAAAGTATAAGTATAAGTGCGATCATACTGTAAACATCTGGATTCATTGTTGCATCTCCTCATATTCTTTTGCCAAAGAGAGTAATTCTTTATCTTTTCTTTGCGGGGCAATAATCTGCAGACCAATTGGCAAGCCTTCAACTTCACCACATGGAACACTAATGGCTGGCACGCCAACCATACTCGCACCAACGGTCATAATATCGCCAAGGTACATTGCTAACGGGTCTGTCGAGTTTTGTCCAATACGAAAAGCTGGAGTTGGAGCAGTTGGACCAAGTAAGAAATCTACCGATTCAAAAGCGTCGTTAAATTCATTAATTAACTTTGTACGGACTGTTTGAGCTTTTTTATAGTATGCATCGTAATAACCGCTAGAAAGCACGTATGCCCCAATCATAATTCGTCGTTTTGCCTCAGCTCCAAAACCTTCTTTACGAGCAACTTCATAACTACTATCCAGGTCTTTAGCATCAGTGGCAGAGTAGCCAAATCTTTGACCGTCATATCTTGCTAAGTTTGAGCTCACTTCGGCAGGACAGACAATATAGTACACGGCCAAGGCGAGTGGAAGACTTGGCAAACTGACTTCTACAACCTCGTGGCCTGCTTGCTTGAATAATTCTATAGCCGCATCAATATTCTTACGAACACCTGAATCGAGCCCGTCACCAAAATATTCCTTGATCACACCAATTTTAACCGGATTGTCATCCCCGGCTTGACCCGCCTGTCTGTCAGACTGAACGGGCAGGTCGGGGATCCAGTTTAATTTTGCATCGCCTACGGCGATATCATTTTTACTAGATTCCGTATCAAGCACGGAATGACGAGTAGTTATGTATGAATCTTGCCTTTTAATTGTGGTGCTATCGAGCGGATCTTGGCCGGCAATAATATCAAGAATTAACGCCGTATCTGCCACGTTACTGGCAATTGGACCAATAACATCGGTGCTACTAGCCATCGCTACAACTCCACTTCGCGAAACCAGCCCATAGGTTGGCTTGAGTCCCACAACACCACAGAAACTCGCAGGCTGGCGAATAGAGCCTCCTGTATCGGTACCGAGTGCAAACGGTGCAAGTCTTAATGCAATCGCAGCCGCAGAGCCTCCAGACGAGCCACCAGCTACACGAGAGGTATCATGTGGATTCTTGGTCGTGAAGAAATCGCTGTTTTCTGTGCTTGCACCATGGGCAAAAGCGTCTAAATTGGCTTTGGCAACACAAACTGCTCCCTCTGCCTCAAGCTTTTCAATAGCTGTTGCCTGATACGGAGCATCGAATCCCTTCAAGATGTTGCTCGCAGCTGTCGTATCGGCACCAAAGACCAAAAAGTTATCTTTGGCGATGAATGGTACGCCAGCTAAACGCCCCGGATCTTCTCCGCGCGCCAATTGCTCATCAATGGTTCTGGCTCGTTTTCTGGCCCCTTCTTCAATAACAGCAATAATTGCCTGAAATTCTTTATGTTCTTCAATCAATGCAAGAGACTTCTCAACCAAAGAAAGAGCAGAAACTTTGCCGCTTTTCACATCATCTACCAACACAGCTATTGGCTCCCACTCCTGATTCTTGATTCTTGATTCTTGATTCATTGCTAACCGATCATCCTTTTAACCTTGATGTGGCCATCTTCAGTTACTGGTACATTCTTTAGAAGTTCAGACTGCCTTACCTGCTGACTCACTTCATCGTCTCGAGTGGCATTTTCGTCCTGACTTGTTAGGCCTGTTACCTGGTAAGTTGGCTGAATGCCGGCAACATCAACAGTATCTAACTGAGCTACGTAATCTAATATCGCGCTAATTTCAGACTGATATTGCTCCGTCTCGTCATCGTCTAGCTGTAATCGACTCAATTTTGCCAATTTTAAGATGTCATCTTTACTTAATTTCATTACTGATAGTATACCAGATTTCATCCGGACCATTTACAAACCACATGCACAAGCATATGATAGCCTTAAGCAGTAAAGGATTTCTTCCGTGAAGGCTATGAGCTGTGCTACAGATAAGCTGCAAAATATGGTCCCATACAGTGGATGGGAGTCATTTCAAAACCCCCTGCTCAAAAGCGAGGAATCCGAATACCTCTCTCCTGAACATATTGAACAGCTCCGCAATGAAAGTGCAATAGTCGAATGGGAAGAACTTGGCACCGAAATTATTGAAGGCGTAGGTGAACTCCGCCGAATGGGTATTGTTACAGAAAAAGGTTATACTTACAGCACTTTAGTAGGAATACCTGAAAAGCAGCTCTCTACTGTACCGATTATTGGCACGAGCGCCTGGTTTACTAGCACTGAAGGCCATAACGAACACACGGTTCGCAATATGTTGCGTGCAGGTAATATTGTTATGTTTGTAGGCGCAGAAGGTAGTTTCGAACCGAGGAATAAGCCAACGCCCCACGGGGCCATAACATTAGCTGATTCGGCAGCCGCTGTTTTGAACTTTTCATACCATCTTGGCATGGAACTACAAGACGAAGGTATAACGATAGACGACGAAAAGAGAATAGTCATTGGCGAATCTCGAGGAGCAATGGTCGGCATGGGAATTACTGCTCTCGCTAGTGAATTTGGGCAGGAGGTTATTCTTTCAGACCTCACAGCGCCGTGCCTTCCCCGTGCTATGCGCCTTAAAGATATCAAGGAGCTTGCCGGACAGCTACGCGAAGAACCGAAAGAACTCTTTAAACTAGCCGGCAGATTAACGCTTGCTCGTCTTGTACACTACCCAAGCACCCTAGATCTCAGTCCATATAGCCTACGTCATCAACTAGCTATAGGTTTCGCACTGTTCAGTGGCGAAGCTGGCGCATTAGCCCGCAAGATATCACCCGAGGCTCTCATGCACATTACTGTATTTAATAAAGACTTTGCTTCTATGGAACACGAGTGGAAGACAATATTTGCTGACCATCCAAATGTACGAATTACCCCTCTTAGTGGCAGTCATTTAACACTCGCCGATCCTGAAACACTACAATTTATTCTCAGTAGAAATAAAGCAGCTCAACTCAACCTTGTCCGCGGTGATCCTTTCACTCAGTCCAACGTCTTCGACGCCGCCCATTTATTTTCACGTAAGGATACGACATCCCTGAAATTAGTTGCCTAGACTGTGTAGCAATGATGTTTACAGTTTGTTTTTGATTTCATCTATTTGATCACGCAGGTCTGCGGCTTCTTCAAAGCGGAGATTAGCGGCAGCTAGATCCATTTGAGATTCTAATTCTTTAATCAAATGGTGGTATTCATCTTTAGGAATCTTCCTCAGATCAATTCGTTTTTTGGTATCTTTAGCAGGCGCGCCGATTATTGCTCGCATACCTTCATCAATAATTTTATCAACACCGGTTGGAGTTATGCCGTTTTCAATATTATACTTTTCTTGAATTTCACGGCGGCGCTTAGTTTCATCTATTGTGTACTGCATAGATTTTGTAACTCTATCACCGTACATAATAACGTGACCCTCTTCGTGTCGGGCAGCACGCCCAACTGTTTGCACTAGTGCCTGAGAACTACGCAAAAAGCCTTCTTTGTCAGCATCCATAATTGCTACAAGGCTCACTTCTGGCAGATCCAGACCTTCACGCAATAAGTTGATACCCACTAAAACATCAAAAATTCCGAGTCTTAGATCACGAAGAATATCAGTGCGATCAAGCGTATCTATATCACTGTGCAAATAAGCAGTTTTTATATCAAGATCTTGCAGATATTCGGTCAGATCTTCTGCCATGCGCTTAGTGAGTGTGGTAACTAAAACTCTCTGACCTTTTTTAGTTGTTTCACGAATTTCTTTAATCAGATCATCAATTTGACCTTCGGTCTTTCGCACTTCTATTGGTGGATCAAGTAGTCCTGTCGGTCGGATCACCTGCTCTACAGGCTTACCACCGCGCTCTAGTTCATATTCACCGGGTGTAGCAGAAACATATATCACTTGATTAACGTGATTTTCAAATTCTTCAAACTTAAGCGGACGGTTATCTAGCGCACTAGGTAGCCGGAAGCCATGATCTACCAAAACTTCTTTACGAGCCCGATCACCGTTATACATACCACGAACTTGAGGTAAACTCATGTGGCTTTCATCAACCAACAGAAGGTAGTCATCAGGAAAATAATCCAGAAGTGTAGCAGGTTGTTCGCCGGGCTCACGGTTAGTAAGGTAGCGTGAATAGTTTTCTATACCTTTCACAAAACCAGTTTCTTCTAACATCTCTAGATCAAACTTTGTGCGCTGGCTAAGGCGCTGTGCTTCTAGTAGTTTATTATTTTTTTCAAACCATTCTATACGCTGTTGATATTCTTCACGAATGTTTTCAATTGCAACCTTTAGCTTATCTTTTGGCGTGACATAGTGGGAACCTGGGAATATTCGTATTTCCTCGGGTTGAGAAAGAACTTCTCCGGTTAACGGATTAATCTCGGTTAAACGGTCGATTTGGTCACCAAAAAACTCTACCCTATAAGCTGTTTCGCCGCCAGCTGGGAAAACATCAACCACATCACCACGTACGCGAAATGTAGAACGGTGGAAGTCAATGTCGTTTCTTTGATACTGGATATCAGTAAGATGTCGAATGAACTTATCTTGTTTTCTTTGCTCACCACACCTAACAACCAGCGACATGTCGCCATAATCATCTCTGGAACCAATACCATAAATACAGCTCACTGACGCCACAATAATGCAGTCTCGGCGACTCAGTAAAGCTGAGGTGGCAGCATGACGTAGCCGATCAATTTCTTCATTTATCTTTGAATCTTTTTCAATATAGGTATCGCTTGAAGGCATATATGCTTCTGGCTGATAATAGTCAAAATAACTGACAAAATAATGAACCTCGTTTTCAGGAAAGAAAGTACGAAACTCTGAATATAACTGCGCTGCCAAGGTTTTATTGTGAGAAAGAACCAACGTTGGCTTCTGAACATTGGCTATTACGTTAGCCATGGTAAAAGTCTTACCAGAGCCAGTAACGCCGAGTAAGGTCTGTTCTTTAGCTCCGCTATTCAAACCATTCGTGAGAGCCTTAATAGCAGCCGGCTGATCACCGGTCGGTTTGTATTTTGTTGCAAGTTTGAATTTATCCACAGATCCAGTGTAACATTTCTCTGGGATCTCTCATTACAACAATTCGAAAATTTGTTGGTTTGTCACTCAAGCTCGAGTGTGTTTGCGGCATCATACAGTCTTCGCAAGATTTCAGCCTCTTGATTCAAGTGGGCTTGGTCGCTACAGACTCCATTTCCATGATCGGAATAGAAATAGTACCCGTCTTTAGTACCAAGATACTTCATATTACCTACAACCGATTCCGGCTTTGTTTTATATCTGGAAATTGACGCTAGGAAATAATGATTCACTTGATCATCTTTGTCGATTGGACATTCCGCAAATTCAACAAGGGCTTGTGCCTCTGCATTTGTTAACCACGCAGTTTTGTCACCATCCTGTTTAGTAGTAATGACATACGACATCGCAGATTCAGTTGATTTAAGCTTCACGCCCCATTCTTTAATATTCAAGTATCCCTCAGTAGAGGTCTTCGTATTAGAAGTTGATTGGTTATTTATTCCATCAACTCTAGCTTTAAGAGTTGCTATTTCTTGATCTCGTTGATTTATGTTAGTTTTATATTCTAAAATTTGGCTTCGCCACTTAAGACCTGCAAATGCCATGGCAGCAAATGTAACAATAACTAAAATTACTGAAAACACCATCTTTGCCTTGGAATCAGATGCTTCGTGTACCGGTATATGATTAGTGGGTTGCTCTTGTATATCCATATTAGTCCTTCTTATCCGCTGTTACTCGTTCTACTGGCATAGGCTCCAGCTTTGCAAACTGTTCAAGAATTGAGGATTTATATGGTGCTTCGACACCCTGAGGGTTGCTTGTGCACGTTTGATCAAATTGCTTAAACATATATATCTGTTCGTCAAAACCAGTTACCTGTCTAGCTGGTTCCGGAACGGTGCCCGATTTTGCCTTTGTAATTGTGCCGATTTGACCTTCGTAATTCACACAGGTTGAGATCTTGGCTAAAGTTGCGGAAGTAATTTCAACGTAGGTAGAACCTAGTTCTGTTTTTAAGCGATAAACAACATCGGTATATTTGTCATTTAAAGGCATACGTATCTTCCATTCAGGAATATTCAGGTAGCTAAAATGTGAGACATCCGAACCAGAGCCGATTGATTGTATATCGAGTTCCTTCTTCAAACTTGCGTAGTCTTTTGCAGCTTGCTCCAGCTTTTGTTCATATGTATCTTTCTGGCTGGTTGTACCACTCACAAAGCCTACGGTTGCAGCTAAAAGCGCTATAACCAAAGCAATTATTACAAGAAGTAGGGTGTTTGGAGTACCGCGCCTCTTAGGTGATTCTTCTGGAACTTGCATGCTTACTGGCTGGTCAACTGGATTTACTTGATTTGGATTCATTAAATTAACCTCTATTTGAACTTATATTACGATCTTCTAATATTGTAACAATTCTTTCAACTAATACAGCAGGATCAGTTTCAAAAAAAACATCATGACTAGTATCGCATATGCCGTCGTGACACATACCTGCAGCTTTCATAAGATGTTCGAACTCATCGCCCACACCGCCAGCATCCTGCAATACCCCAACAGGAATGTGGCTTTCAATGGCAGTTGCGAATTCGTGAACAGTACCCATTCTCCCGCCAACGCTCAGTACCGCATCTGAACTCTGGACCAACAAAGCGTCTCGCCCTACGTAATGCATCCCTGTGTAGAGAATAAAGTCGTAAGCAGTGGTTGGCAAGCGATATTTGTTCAAATGTTCTCTCAAACTTGCTGCTGGACTAATGCCAATACTCATTCCGCCAACACTCTTCGCTCCCTGAGCTGCCCAATCTGGCAACCCAACCGTGGCACCCGTAATAAGTGTGTGACCATGAAGTGCTACTTGTCTACCAAGTTCAAAGGCTAATTTATAGTCCATATCTACAGTTTTACCGCGTGCCGCACCACTGACACATATTGTCATACGATGTTTTGGTGTTTTAGGAATAGGATCAACTTGAAGCCTACTCATTACACGAGTTCCTCGGGCTTTATTGTGTCGTTATCTAACTGCTCAAGTATTTGCTGTCTTAAAGCTGGCTCGCCCATGTATCTCATAAATATTTCGTTCCAAAGACTTTCTCGCATATGGTAGAAGTAACGCGTATCAAACTTTTCACCGTTACTGTAGGCAAATGAAACATCGAATAAATTGAGAGAAACAGGGTTGCCATCACTGCCTGGGCGTGCAACGTAGTCTAGATCTGACCAGAACTTAAGTTCTGGACTTATTTCGTACAAAACTTCAGCCGCATGACGCCAATGAAGGTCCTCAGGCTGCACATGCGGTTGAAATACTTCTGGAGGTTGTTCGCCAAGCTTACCAAAATAGCGTTGAATTACTCGCCAGTGGATATGGAAGTTTGCAATTGTAGCGCCTGTTCCGGTATCGGCAATTAAAGTCTCTGTGATTGTTTGGCCAAAATTAGCAGTTGTGCTTTTGAGTTTAAAGAATGCAGAATATAGTCGTATCTCGTTTATATAATGGAATAGTAGTGGAAGGGTTTTAAGGGCCATACCACGCATATGCGTCTGCTTCATCGGAACTACAATAATTGTTCCCAGTTCTTTTGTGTGCGTAATATTGTGTTTCTTTTTATGTACAAATTCTTCGGTTAGATCAGCCCATTTGTCGTGATCCATTATGATAATTTCAATCTGGCGTGTTTCAAAATCTGAAGGCGTGACTCGTTTTTGGAACAGTTCATTATATGAATTCAGCCATTCACCACCTTCACTAAAGCGGAGTGCGGAATATATTTCTGAAAAGTTCTCGTTCTTAAACATACTTTCAAGTGAGCGGTAACCAAGATGTTTCATCATCTTTTTTGGTGGCATTTCACGGAGTAATTCTTTTGCAACCGACTTTTTTAGCACCCAACAAGTACGGGGTACTTTCGTTGACTGCGCTGCCTGAACAAGCTTTGGAACTATCTGTCGAATTGGGGCGTCGTTATGTGAACCAAGGCTTTCAGCCAAATTTTCATTATGTTCACGAACGCGGTCACTTAAAGCATGGAACAGCTCTCTATCAGTTGTGTCAGCAACATCAAGACCCAGGCTTCGTGTTACTCCAGATATCTTTTCTAAAATATCTGCCGAAAGTTTGCTGTCAATATTCTTTTTGCCTGTTATATATTCAAGTTCACGCAAACTTTGCGTAAACAACGGTTCTTGGGCGGCCAACAGATCTCGGAGTAATTTTGTCATTATAATATAGGTGTTTGTACTTATGCTTATCTGTCTAGCAGTATACCTGAAATATATGGTGTATACCAGTAGTTTAGTGCTTTATATAGTAGATGATTTTAGGGGCATATCATGCAAATCAACTGGCGCATGAAGAATGCCGGCTTTAGCGCCAATTTTACTGACTACATTAGTAGAATTTGCACTCGCAAAGGTTAAAGCTTGCTCTAGACTGCCACCCGTTGCAATTACAGCCGTGAACCCGCTTGCAAATGCATCTCCTGCGCCTGTACGGTCCAACACTGGTACATCTTCGTACATACCCGCTTCAACAAGATTTGTGCCATCAGTTGCCACCGCACCCTTTGGCCCATCGCTAACTAGTACATACTGGCACGACTCGGCTAATTTTGTGGCTAGTTCTAGAGCCGAATCACCTTCAACAAATAGACAAGCTTCTTCTTTATTGACCGCAAACAAATCAACGTACTGCAGTAAATCAGCACTTTCTTGTATGTTTTTAAGTTCAAAACTTGCTGGATTAAAAGCAACTTTAAGGTTGTTCTTTTTAGCTCGTTCCATAATCTGACGCAAAAGTGACATCGAACCAACAGAAGAAACATATAGCCAATCTCCTTTAATATTCGCTTCGTCCACAAGATCTGGCTGAGAACTCAGTGGCTCACCGTGATAGTTTAAAATTGTTCGCTCACCACTGGGTGCAAGTAATATTACAGAATAGCTTGTAGTGTATTTTGCACTGCTAACTACGCCGTCTGTATGCACAGATTCTTTATCTAATTCTGCAAGCACCGCTTGGGCCGCTGGGTCTTCGCCAAGTAAACCAATAAAATGAGTTTCTAGATCTTGCCGGGCAAAGGTTACGGCGGCATTCATGGCATTCCCCCCGGTTGCATAGGTTAGTTCGTCAACCGTAAGTTTATCGCCAAGTTTTAGGTGCTCGTAGCAAACTTCGCCTTCACATTCGGGCGTGAATACCTTCCCGCCCAAAAACACATCTTGCGTTGCACTTCCGACGCAAAGCATAACAGGTTTATTCATGACTAAAGTATACCACCAACACTAAACAATAGCTTTATTGGTTGAACCAAATGCCACGATTTTTTCTTCAACAACTGCTTGCACGGCTTTATATACTTCTGGCATTAGTTTAACCACCGCAAATTCATCAGGATTGTCTTTCAAGACTTTTTCTAAAGTTGTGCGAAAAGCCACACGCATGTCTGAATTAATATTGATTTTACTAACACCAATTTTGGCAGCTTCTTCAAAATAATGAAGTGGCGTACCGGAACCACCGTGCAGGCTAATGTTGCAGTCAATCTTTTTACGAATTTGCGTCAGTAGATCGAGATCAAGCACCTTGGGCACTGGGTAAGTACCGTGAAGATTGCCTATTGCCGCGGCGAATGTATCTATACCGGTTGCCGCAACAAACTCAAGTGCGCCCAATGGTGTAGAAAATGTTTTCTTAATTTCTTCGTAATCTATCTCTTCTTTATGAACATTTGATGACCCACCAAAGTAATGAGGCTCGCTTTCAACAACTGCACCGGTGAAACGTGCGTATTCAACAACCTCTAGCGTTTCTTTAATAATCTCTTCTTCCGAAGCGTCATGGCGTTCCTGAGAAATATCTATATGTATAAATTCGAACCCAGCATCAATGCCCCGCTTCGCATTTTCAACACTCGGGCTGTGATCTAGATTAACATACATTTCCACGCCGTATTCTACTTTGTAATTGTCTACCATGTCACGAATGTTTTCTATGCCAATAGCATCGACTTCACCCTGACTTACTTCTACAAGAACTGGGGACTTCTTAGCCTGTGCCGCGCGACACACAGCAATCAGCGTTTCTTGGTTATCAATATTAAATGCACCAACGGCAAACTTCTGCTGACGTGAACGTTGCATTAGGTGTCTTGCTTTTATGCAATTTTCTCGAATTTCTCTAATTGTTAGGCTCAAGTGGATTCTCCTTTTTATTTGGCAATTAATTCATGTGCGGCTAGCGATATGTGCGTATGGGTTAAACCGTAGGCACGCATCAATTCTTCTGGGTTTCCTGATTCGCCGTAGCAATCATTTATACCTATGCGCCGTAGTGGGGTTGGATGCTTATCGCTGAGTACTTCTGCTACCGCCCCACCAAGTCCACCAGCAATTTGTGCTTCTTCTACAGTAATCACCCGTCCGGTCTTTTTGGCACTGCGCAGAATTAACGCTTCATCAAGCGGTTTAATAGTCGCAACATGAAGAACCTCAGCAGATATGCCATCTTTTGCTAGTGTCTGTGCGGCCAGTAGCGCCTGATATGTCATCACGCCGGTGGCAATAAGAGTTATGTCACTACCTTCACGAAAGACCTGAGCTTTGCCGATCTCAAAAGGTGTAGAGTCTGTTGTGAAAGTAGGAACGGTATCTCGAGCCAATCGTAGATAGTTTGGTCGAGAATCTTCACTCATGGCCACAGTAGCTTTTTCAGCCTCTTTGGCGTCACACGGTACAATAACAACCATATTTGGCATGGCACGCATCAAGGCAATATCTTCTAGCATTTGATGAGTTGCACCATCAGGACCAGTCATAAGACCAGCGTGCGATCCAATAATCTTCACAGGGCGATCATTCAGGGCGACAGTGGTCTTGATTTGTTCCCAGCTTCTGCCCGGACTAAACGCAGCGTACGAGCTACAATATGGAATAAAGCCCTGGGCGGCAAATCCTGAAGAAACCGTTATAAGATTCTGCTCGGCTATACCCGTTTGAAAATATCGTTCGGGGAATGCTGCGGCGAAGGCGTCAATTTTTGTAGATCCAGTCAGATCTGCACATAGTGCCACAACTTTTTCGTTCGCTTCACCAACTGCTTTGAGACCACGTCCAAAACCATTTCGGTTGGGTTCCATTGCTATATCAGCCTGACCGATTTCCGCAGAAAGTGTTGGGTTAAGTGGATTGGCCTGGTGGTTTCTTGTGGCTTTCACCTTCATTTTTAATTTTGCTAATCTACTCATGCTCACCTCTGATTTTGCCATCCAATGTTCTCAGTTTCTTTAATGCTTCTTTGGCTTGTTCAGAATTTGGTGGAGCACCATGCCAGTGATAGTCATATTCCATGAATGGAACGCCTTTGCCGGGAATTGTGTGGGCAATTATCACACTTGGCTTTTCTGTAATAGCCCGAGCCATTGAGCAGGCGTCTATAATTCGTTCTATGTTGTGGCCATCTACCTCTTGAACATGCCAGCCGAAGCTTTCCCATTTGCTTTTTAGGTTCTCAAGAGGCATGACTTCTTCTGTTGTGCCGTCAATTTGAATGTTATTTCTGTCTACAATTGCTATCAAGTTTGAAGTTTTATATTTACCTGCCATCATAGCCGATTCCCAAATATTGCCTTCATTAAGCTCGCCGTCTCCAGTAACACAGTACACCCATCGGTGTGTTTCGTGCTTTAGCTGAATCGCCAGCGCCATACCAAGTGCTTGACCGAGACCTTCACCCAGAGGTCCGCTGGTAGATTCCACGCCAGGAAGTCTAAGTCGTTCAGGATGCCCCTGCAGGCGACTGCCGAATTTTCTAAGTGTTAAGAGTTCCTTTTTATCAAAATAGCCCGAGTGCGCCATAGCTGCATACATAACGGGTGCACAGTGCCCGGCACTCAGAACCAAAACGTCACGATCTTCCCACAGCGTATTCTTTGGATCGTGTCGTAAAATATCAAAATAAAGCGCAGTGAAGATATCAGCCAAATCAAGTGGACCTGCCGAATGGCCACTGCCAGCATGCTCAAGCATAGTAATGATGTCTTTTCTGATATCATTAGCTATCTTTTCAAGTTGAGCGATGGTATATACCTGCTGCTTGATCATACTTATTAACACCCTCTTTCTTGACTAAATTATATCATAAGCATCATAGAGAAGTACTATATTTTTCTCTTGGACACAGCGATATATTGTACAGACCGAATAAGCATAAAAACATTCTTTTTCTTTGCTTGGTTTTATGTTAACAGGTTAGTAAGCTTTCGGTAGGCCTGCTCGGGATTACTGGCGTGGTGAATATATCCACCTGCGTTAATAACCGTAACACCCTTAGAAGCAAGTTCGACGACATTTTCGTGGTTCACACCACCATCCCAAGCAAATTCAAGTTGTGAATTAATTTCACGGGCCTGAGGAATTTTCTCTAGTAAGGCAAGGTTTGCAACACTGCCGCCCTGATAGCCTAAATTACCACTGAAAATTAACAGTTGATCAACGTGAGGCAAAATTGTCGCCACCGACTCGATTGTTGTTTCGGGAAAAACCGCTAGACCGCATTTGATACCAGCCGTGTGAAGATCCCTTGCAAACTCTTCAACGTTACAGTCACTTTCTGCGTGGACCGAAACTAGGTTTGGTTGCAACGCAATAAGATCGCTAAGAATCTCTTCTGGTTGCTGGTACATCACATGAATGTCGTTAATTAGACCTTCCGCTAGCCAGACGTTTTCTATGCCAAGGCTTTTATTTGGCGCAAAAATACCATCCATCAAATCTATGTGTATCCGCGAGGCAAAACCAGATACTCGTTGCATCTGCTCACGATAAGTATGCGGGTTTTCAGCCGTAATTGTTGGACATATTACACTCATACACTGATTGTATCACTTCACGTTATACTAAGGGGAATGAACAAAAAACAACTCATGCAACAAGCACGGTTCAAATACAACCCACTCCAAAGGGCTGTTATTTCGCGGGCCATTGATTACGCCACTGAAAAACATTTAGGTCAAAAACGAGCTTCTGGCGAGGAATACATTACGCACCCTCTTGCAGTTGCCGGTATTTTAGTTGACTGGCAGGTAGATATTGACACCGTTATTGCCGCAATTTTGCACGATACTGTTGAAGATACTGATGCAACACTACCTGAAATTGAAGCAAAGTTTGGAAAATCTGTAGCCTTTTTAGTTGACGGCGTCACTAAAGTTTCTGCCGCTCGCAGAGGAATGCGTGATATCGAAAGCTACCTCCCGCAAACCCGTGACAACCTAAGTAAACTTCTAATTGCCATTGGCCGTGATGCCCGTGTGCTACTGATTAAACTTGCTGATCGGCTTCATAACCTGCGAACTCTTGAATATCTTACTCCAGAAAAGCAACATAAAATTGCCAGTGAATCACTCGAAATATTTGCCCGCCTAGCCGATCGACTCGGTATGGGTCGCGTACGCGTTGAAATTGAAGAATTGGCCTTTTCGTACCTGGAACCGAAACGTTACCTCTATTTAAGAAAAGTTACAAAGAAGCGCCTTTCAAAAGCTCATACACAATTTGAGACAATCCAAAACGAAATCGCTCACGAACTAAATCGGCAGAAAATAAAACATTCAATTGATGGCCGTATTAAAAGCATCTATAGCTTGCATAAAAAACTTGCCAAGTACCAAGAAGATATAGATGCTATCCACGATCTTATGGCCATTCGTATTATCGTTGGCAACACTGCCGATTGCTACCGTGTTATGGGCACACTGCATCAGTTATACCAACCAATAGTGCAAAAAATTAAAGACTACATTGCCACACCAAAGCCCAACGGTTACCAAAGCTTACATACAACCGTCAACACACCTGGCAAACAGGTGGTTGAATTTCAAATTAGAACAAAACAAATGCATGACTTCGCGGAACGCGGGCTAGCGGCAAGTTTTCACTACAATGAACAGAAATTGACGAAAAATTACTTCCGAAGAAACAGAAGTACCACAATGCCCCAGCACCTAAATTGGATCAAAGAACTTCAAGAAACAGCCCAACTTATTTCGGAAGGAACATCTATTGGTGAACTTAAGATTGACCTTTTTGGCGACAGAATCTTCGTTTATTCTCCCAAGGGTGATATTTATGATTTACCAGACGGTTCTTATCCGCTTGATTTTGCCTACGCCGTTCATTCAGACCTGGGTGATCATGCCCAAACATTTTTAGTTAATGGCGCCATAGTCAGGTTCAACGAAACACTTCATAGTGGAGATATTGTTGAAGTCAGAACAAAGTCGACATGTTCGCCAAAAACAGACTGGCTCAAATATGTTAAAACCAGTAAAGCCCGTCAAAAAATTAGCGCGCAACTCCACGCCAAATAAAAATCTTAGAAATCGTCAAGTTCTTGATTACGTCTTACGTGACGTGCTGCACCTGTGAACTTTGTGTCCAACCAAGTAGTAACAATGTTTTTAACATTGTTCATGTCGCCGTCAAGCACACGTGCCGGCAGACTTAAAACGTTGCTTTCGTTATCTAGCCGAGTCATTTTAGCCTCATACTCATCCCACACAACCGCCGCCCGAATACCCTTAAAACGATTAGCCGCCATAGCTATACCCTGACCACCGCCACAAATTAATATTGCCCGCGTATCGTCAGCTTCGCTACCTAATACTTTAATTGCAGCCATCTGTGCGAATTGAGGATAGTCGTCATTAGGGTCAGGTGCTTTATCACCAACATCTTCAACATCGTATCCCTCTTTTGAAAGCCATGCAAAAATAGCCTCTTTTAAATGAAAACCCTGATGATCACTACCTAAAAATATTTTCACTTTATACCCCCAGAGTGTGGGTATGAGACGCAAGAATCATGACGCATGACGTATGTATACATAATTACTCCTTTGTTTTCTTAATTAAACCAGTTGTTAACTTATGGCACGTAATGCTTAGATTTGCCACTTCCTGAAATTGCAGTTTATCGATATAGCACAGATCGCGAGCGATGAGCAGTAGATTTTGCACCTCTGTTATCGAGCCCTGAGACATTGTATAGAAGTGTGCTTTATCGGGTGCTGTACTTCTAGAAAACCCTTCGGCAATGTTACAAGTCACAGAAACTGCCGCGCGAGTCAGTTGATTGGTTAGGGCATACTGCTCGGAAGCCGGAAAGTTCTTTACTAGTTTATACACCCACAACACAAGATCGTGCCCTTTTTGCCATGCAACAAGATCAGTAAAAGACTTAATTCTTGATACTTGATTCTTGCGTCCTGCTTCTTGCGTCATGGTTTTTACGCTTCTTGTTTTAAGTTTTTGCCCAGGTCAACGGCTAACTCGACTAATCGATTACTGTAACCCCATTCGTTGTCGTACCATGCAACTACTTTAAGTAAATTACCACCTACCACATTCGTTAACTTCAGATCAACAATGGCTGAATGACTATTGCCAATAAAGTCAGAAGATACAAGCTCTTCTTCGGTCACTCCAAGAATCCCCTGGTAATACGGCTCTAGGGCGGCCTTCTTGAAGACATCGTTGACTTCTTCTATTGTTACGTCGCGCTTGGTAACTATTGCGAAATCAGAAAGCGAAACGACTGGGGTTGGTACACGAATACTAAGTCCTCCAAAAATGCCTTCCAGTGCTGGTAGCGCTTTAGCGGCGGCAATAGATGCGCCCGTACTGGTAGGAACAATGTTTTCAGCGGCAGCTCGTGCTTCACGTAAATCTTTTGCTGGTGCATCGTGCAACTTCTGACTAGCCGTGTAGCTATGCACAGTAGTCATCAACGCCTTTTCTATGCCGAAGGCAGATTCAATGACGGCGGCTACTGGGGTTATACAGTTTGTTGTACAGCTAGCATTGCTTACAACATCGCCAACTGCTGCAATTTTGTCGTCGTTTACACCAAGTACTATAGTTTCAGCACCCTCACCTTTTGCCGGTGCAGAAATCAAAACTTTTTTTGCACCCCCACCTTCCACATGGGCTTTAGCGAGCGCAGGATCAACAAATAAACCAGTCGATTCAATTACAACGTCAACGTCGTGAGCAGCCCACGGCAATTTCGCTGGGTCTTTTTCGGCAAAAACATGAATCTTTTTTCCGTCTACTGTAATGCCTTCATCATCAGCTGTAATAGATTCATACCAATCGTGTCCAGGATAGTTTGAATCATACTTTAATAAATGCGCTAACGTAACATTATCTGAAAGGTCGTTAACTGCCACAACCTCTACGTCGTTTCTAGCATGCATAATTTTAAAAGCATTGCGCCCAATACGGCCAAAACCATTAATCGCTACTCGTACTTTACTCATCCCACCCCTCCTTAGCACTTGTCGTCCTGATCTTGGATCAGGATCTAATCGAATTATCTAGCAACAGTATATACCGCTTATGCCAACAGAGACAACATTGACAATTTTATAGTTATTATGTTATAATTATATAATACCTTAGATATTTCCTGTCAAATATCGCATAAGTACCAGCGCAGATCGCTCTTCACTAATCCGTCCATCTAGACACATCTTCAGTGCATCATCGCGTAGCACTTCTACTACTTCAATGTCTTCTCCTTGTTCAAGTTCCTGTTCACCACGTTTCGATTCTTTTATAACAAAATACAGAAGATCCCACTGCATCGTCGCCCCAAGTACAGACGTATAGATATGTTCAAGATCTTTTACTTCAAGTCCGACTTCTTGCTTAGCTTCTTCTTTTGCTTTTTTAGTTGCAGGAACAATAATGTCTTCGTCGGATTGCAAGAAGCTATTATATTCTTCCAGGCTATCGAATACTTTGCCACCGGGTAGCCTGAAGTCGTAACCATCAACTTCTTGTCGGTATTCTTTTGTCAGCAAAATAGAGTCTTCGCCAACAGGAATGATCAAACGAGTACCGGGTGCACGACGTGCTTTTTCGAATGTTTTTTCACCATCATGAGAGGGAAATTCAACAACCTCCACAATCCTACCTTGATAAGATATTTTTTCAATCATAAGTTACGCATCTTATTAATTAATCTAGCGTCTCTACTGCTCCGACCAGCGAGACTGGCATTCTTTGATGGTTGCTTTAGCATCATCTACACCACCCCAGCCGAGTACTTTAGTACTACCTGGCTTTTTAAGGTCTTTGTAATGATTAAAGTGATGTTCCACTTGCTTCTTCCAGGTGTCTGATACATCATCAATGGTTTTAATATCATCACCCCAGTGTCTATCATCCTCAGCAACACAAACAACCTTGTGATCCATTTCACCGTCATCTTCAAAATTCATAATGCCTACAACGCGGGCGTTCACTTTCACGCCAGTAGGAATAGCGCCATCTACCATCAAAAGCACGTCAAGCTCATCGCCGTCATCATCAAGTGTTTGCGGAATAAAGCCATAATTGCATGGTTTGGCAAAAATACCTGGCTCTACACGGTCTAGTTCAAAGATCTTCTTTTCTCGGTTCCATTCAATCTTCAGATTTGAACCCATTGGAATCTCATTAATTACGTTGATCACACCGCCGTCAACATTACCCGCATCAAAAATTTCGTTAAAATCTGCCATCTTCACTCCTTCTGTTTAAAGTGTTCAAAAAAATTTAGTACTCTTAAATTGTACCAGATACGCGAGTCGCTATCGACTCTTCTCCATTTGATATACTTACACTATGAGCAAAAAAATAATTCTAGTTCTACTACTTATTGGAACCTTAAGTACTGCACTAGTCATATTCATCTTATCAGCAACCGTTAACGCACCCGAAAGCGCGAAAAGCGGCGTTGCAAAGACACAGCCAGCGGTGGTTGATCCTAATACCCAAAATCAGCTCACCTCACTAGCAGTTGCGAAGCACGACAGCAAAGACGATTGCTGGACTATTATTGACGGCAGTGTCTATGATCTCACTTCGTACATCAACAATCACCCCGGCGGTTCGCAAATACTGAAGGCTTGTGGCACCGATGGCACAAAACTTTTTCAACAACGAATGAATGGTGGCGAAAAAGTCGGCAGTGGCACGCCACACTCTTCTTCGGCCCAACGTCAACTTAAAGAATTACGAATTGGTGAACTTACAAACTGATCAAATATCGTACTTTATTTGCGAGAAGGGTCTTCTAGATATTCGCGGATTTTGAGAGCTGCAGTAGCGCCTTCGCCGACTGCAGAGGCAATTTGCATGGTTGCACCGCTTCGTACATCACCGCTGGCAAATACGCCAGTTATAGAAGTCATGAGGTCTTGGTCGGTTTTAATAAAACCTGTGTCGTCCAGTTTCACTTCTGTATTTACCAAAAACTGAGTATTGGGCAGTAGTCCAACAAAAATAAAGACTCCGTTGGTTTCAATTTCTACCTTCTTGCCTTCGTGAGTGCCTACTACTTTGGTTACTTTACCATCTACACCAACAATTTCGTCGGTTGTAGTTTCTAAGTGAACCGTAATTTTACCTTCTTTAACTGCTTTTTCGAGCTCATGTTGCAAGACTTCGCTAGCTCGAATCTTAGAACGTACCAACAGGTTAATGTGAGATGTAAAACGAGTTAAAAACAGTGCTTCTTGAATAGCTGAATTACCACCACCAACAACTACCAACTTCTTTTCACGGTAGAAAGCACCGTCGCATGTGGCGCAGTAGTGTACGCCTCGGCCGTAAAATTCTTCTTCGCCAGGTACACCGATCTTTTTGTAATCACTTCCTGTGGCAATCAACACAGCTTTTGCAGTGTATTCGGTGCCATCAACCGTCTGTACGCTCACGGTACTGTTTTTAGAGTCAGACGTTATATTGGTCACTTCACCATACCGGATATCTGCACCAAAACGTTCGGCTTGCTTTTCAAGCTTCTCAGCAAGATCTAACCCGGTTACACCTTCAGGAAAACCAGGGTAATTATCTACTTGATCAGTAATTGCCGCAAGCCCACCAACAACGCCTTTTTCAAGCAAGATCGTCTTGATATCCTCACGCGTAGTGTAAACAGCTGCCGCAAGTGCGGATGGCCCAGCACCAATCATAATAACGTCGGTCATTACCGTATTAGTTTTAACTGCATTGTCTGATTTCTGTGATGTCATACGTCTCCGTTCTACAATCAATACTAAACTATAAACTGCCCAAATACTAAACAAACATTAAATTCGAGGGACGAAACGCTAACGCTCATTTACTTTTTTCCAGAATAGCCCCCAGAATATGCATTAACTCCGACGCCTCCTTAATCAATGGTTCGGGAGCCTCAAGTAGCTTAAGCCAGTATATCGTCTCTCGGGCTTCTTTTTTAGCTATTCTCAGCCTATGTAGAAAGTCTTTCTTGCTAATGGCTTCGTTGGCTTCTAGATAGTTAGCTCCCACCGATCCAGAAGACCGAACCATTTGTTTGCCATCCTCTATACTAATAATCGATGGTTTTAACGTTTTTACATACTTCCGGCAAGCTTTCGCAAACTCCAAAACTCTTGTCTCAAGATCGTACTGTCTCTGTTTGGTATTTCTAATTTCGGTCATTCGAATTTGTTTAGTATTTAGGCAGTTTAGTATTTAGTATTTACAGAAAACCTATTTGGAATTTGAAATTTATTTGTTGTTTTGAATTTGTTATTTGGTACTTAAGCTAGTGCGGGCATCAGTTGACCGGGATTGTAACCGGTAATAACACTCTGAGCACCAGTTGTGTCATCTTGAATTAATGTTACAGGAACGCGTTGCTGGCCACTTAACTGTAGGATTTCTTGATGGCGATCAGGTGTTTCATCAATATTAACTTCGTCGTAGCTGTGGCCTTTCATGACCAAAATCTTCTTAACCATCTTACATTGACCGCAAGTGTTAGAAGTGTAAATAGTAACTTTCTTAGCCATCGTGATTCTCCTCGTAATTGAGTTTTATTTTTATTTAGATCTTTGATCTCTACGTTCAACTATACTGCTTATGGTGTAGCGTGGTCAACATACTACGCTACATACGTTGTCTATTTTACTTTTTGTTTTA
>DAIUJM010000001.1:0-1253 GCA_036848695.1 Candidatus Saccharimonadota bacterium | reverse complement strand
GACTCGGCAGTCGCTGCGGGTCCGTCGCCTTGCTTCAATGTTTCTACCTTCAGTTCTGTCACAGACGCCCCATCGAATGGTGTTGCTTCGTATCCAGTTAGTGGTTCTTTTGGCATGCTTTCCTCCTGTTGTTGTTTCATTTGCTCTTGGAGTTGTTTTTGAATATCCGCTTGGGAACTTGAGCTATTTGATTGCATAAAGTACATAACGGTAATCGCAACCGACGAAAATATAATTCCTGCTACAGCAAGTAGAATTACTGCACGTTTAGCGTGCTCTTTGACTTTTCCCATAAAACTTTTACCCTCCACCTATCTGATTTTTGATCAAGATACTATAAATATACTCCCCAAATATTTTGAATACAACTCTTGACATTCTAAATACTTATTACTAATAAATTCGTTGCATTAGATAAGCGAACACTGTACTATTCAAACTTATGATAGAAAGAAATAGAGATGTAGCAGATGCATTTGCAACCTTCGCACTGCTCGGAAGTGCCAATTTTGAGCTAAAAAATCACGGGCTGCTGAGCGCAAATAAAATTACAGCTGACTACGTTGCAAGAAAACATGCAAAAAAACGCTTACTACGGGTGACCAAGGCAGAGTCGATCCTTTTTAACATACCTCATGGCCAGCCGCCTGAAGATCTATTGATGACATTACGGTTTACGCACAAAACTGGAAGCGATGAGATTGTAGGACCGCAAATCATGAAGACAGGAGTAGCCGTTTTTGGCAATATCTCAGATAGTAAAACTTGTGATCCAATAACTAGAGGTCCACGTGTCTCGCACATGATCGTAGCCGTTGAAAGAACCGTAGAAAGTTATGATATATTTGCAGACGGTTCAGTTGTAGATGGACTAGCATATTCTCTAGGCTTAGTTCTACCGGGTAATGTTTTGCGGGCTGTTCAGCAATCAGACTGGCGCTATCGAGACGTTACTGAAGCAACTGAAGACTGGGAATCGTTAACTGAATTAGCATTTGCAACTGATCCCGATCCCAAGCTTAAATTACCTAACTAGCTATGTCGTAATTCTTGAGCTTCTTTTTAGTGGTTTCGTCTGTCTTGTTTTGCAATTTAAGAAGCTGAGCGTAGATACCATCAGTTTTAGAAAGTTCTTTTGGCGTACCAATTTCATCAACCCGACCCTTTTTAAGGGTGACTATCTGATCAACTTCGGCAATCGTTGAAAGACGGTGAGCAATAATCAATGTAGTCCTTCCGTGCATCAGTTTTTC